>DASTUU010000289.1:0-25757 GCA_035759485.1 Nitrososphaeraceae archaeon | reverse complement strand
AAGGATAATAATGAAGCCCAATACGTATCCCAGAGTTTGGCGTTCTTCACCCGATTTCAAGCAAAGCTCTATGAGCACTCAATAAGTCAATGCACATAAAAGTTGAGGATTCTCTGCCAGGGATAAATCCATTCAAATTGTGTTGTTGGAAAGTTCTGCTTCTGTCATTTTGGTTTGGAACTTAAATCTTATCTGCTGAAGTAGCAACAATTTGATATGGCCGGGCAGAGATGCGATTATTGACAGCTTATCAAGATGATTTAAGACTAGTGAAGATTTAATGTAAGACTGATTGTATATAGTTATGCATTCTCCCGCGATGAAAGCATCTTTAATGTCCGACTTCTATATTGAGAACATGTTATTGACTGCACAAATCCAAAGCGCCGGGAGAGGGATTTGAACCCTCGGGACCTTTATAGGTCACAAGCTATCTAGAAGTTGTTTCCAGGCTTGCGCCCTCCCATGCTAGGCGACCCCGGCAGTATGGCTTCAAGTAATCGTTTCGCTATATTAATCAACCAAGAAAGAGAAATTCAGCCGGGACACAAATCATATACGTTGCCTAGTTCTCCACTAGTCGAGTAATCTATTAATTTCCCAGCAAGGATCCTGCCTATTGTCACGACATAATTGAGTGAATATTCTAACAACTCCTACCAGCAGTAGGTGTTTATTACGAACCAGCAACACGCTGCAACTGACTGTTATGCATACAATAAAAATCATATAGTCCAGACAGTTTTCCTAATGTGTATTTGAACAACCACGACTATGATCTCATTGTTGCCGGAGGTGGTCTGGCGGGTCTAATTGTGGCCTCTTCGGCAGCATATTACTCTAACCAAGCATTGCGAATTATTGTTATAGATAGGAACCCTCTATCCATTCTAGGAAGAAAAACGGTAACGGGTTGGATCTGTGGTGATGCGGTTGGAAAGAAGTCAGTAGACTACATGACCGAAAGAATCAGAGTCAAATGGGGATATCCTGAAATCGAGCACCCAGTCAAAGGAGTCATGGCCTATTCACCAAATCATGAAGCTGCCATTTCATTTGATGGAGAAGGTTATCTACTCAATCGCAAGATGCTTCCACAGAAACAACTTCAGGATGCACTGAAAATGGGCGTTGAAATACGAGGCAATATTGCTCTCCGCTCGCTGTTAGCAGAGAATGGTACAGTCGTGGGATTAGTGGGACAGGATTTGATAACAAATGAAGTCTTTAAGAAAACATCTAGGCTGATAATAGATGCGACTGGGGTTACTTCAGTTCTTAGAACAAACTTACCAATAAAGTCATTTATACAGACAAAAATCGATAGGCTCGACCTTGAAGCAACTGGAAGGTATATCTACAATTTTGAAAAGGCTTCTGAAGATAAAACGTATTTCGATTCACAATATTGTATTATACATTTGGACCAAAAGATCGCTCCCGGGGGTTACGCATGGGTATTTCCAAAGGGAGAGAACAAGGTAAACATTGGTTTAGGCGTACAGCAGAAGGCATTGGACCGGTATAATGCTAATATAGGCACCCATCAAGATGTCAAGGCACTTATCGACAATTACGTCAGAAGTAATCCAGTCATATCTAACCCCACCCTAGCCTATGAAGAAATGGACCGGGGAAACGGTTGGGGTACTTGGCAGGTATCTGTAAGAAGACAGAATGATTGTCTAGTAGCAAATGGATTTATGATGGTAGGAGATTCAGCATGGATGCCTAAGCCCCTCGATGCAGGTGGAATAGGACCTGCAATTATTGCCGCCACGATAGCCGGAAAAGATGCCGTAGAAGCTATAGAAGCGACTGATACGACAGAAAAAGGATTATGGAAATACAATACTAATTACATAAATGAATATGGATACAAGACTGCTGGGCTTGAAGTTTTTCGAAGGATGTTGCAAACACTCACAAACGAAGATATCGATTACGGAATGAGGCATTTTCTTTCCAAAATGGATATCGACAGTATAACACATGGACAACATCCTGAATTTAGTTCTCTTGATATGATGTCTATGATTATTAGAGGGTCATTTAACAGACGCTTAGCCGAAAGCCTGAGGTATACAGCGAATATGAATAAGAAACTGGTAGAGCATTATCATGATTATCCCTCTGATCCACAAGGGTTTGAAAAGTGGCATAAGATTTTACTGGACTATCTTGCTCAAGCCTATTCACGGTTTCAATGAGAGGAATTGCAATCACTATTTGAACCAATAGGAAAAATTGGGTATGAAATACGTTCTTATGGTCTGATATCAGAAATCCGTTCTTCCAGATGCTCAATTGCCCTTATCGTATTCTCTCTTCTCGATTCCTCTGTCAGCAACACCCGTACATCTTCAATTAACATTTTCGCGACATCTAATTTTCTCTTAAGGCCCCCAACAAGGTTATCGTAAATGGCAAAAGGGTAAACCGAACTGTAAATCTCTTCCATAAAATTGAAAAGATCATGCGCGCCTTCAGGGCTACCCGCTCTAACTCTGTCGTAAACCATGCGTTTGATTTCTCCTATGCAATCAAGCAATCCCATGGTGTAGGCCGATCCTGACACTTTAAGA
Source organism: Nitrososphaeraceae archaeon (assembly GCA_035759485.1). Taxonomy (GTDB): domain Archaea; phylum Thermoproteota; class Nitrososphaeria; order Nitrososphaerales; family Nitrososphaeraceae; genus TH5893. The sequence continues at coordinate 23,172 of DASTUU010000289.1, read as the reverse complement.
TCAGGCATTCCAGGAACTTCCGAGTTTTCGATAAGGGACATTAACGTAGATGCTTCCACGAACTCTTGTTCCGGAACTGAAAGATATTTTTGTAGGTCCCCAGTTGTGTAGTTTCGAAGTTCGACCAGCATTGTATTAGCCTCAGTCAGTTTTTCTTTTGCTTCCTTTCTCCTCTGATAATGCATGTCCACAATCGATTTGCTGCACAATGAGACAATGTCTCTTGTTTCCTTCAGAAGCTTCTCTCTTCTTTCCTCTGTTCCCTTCAGCTCTTCATTTATTGCACTTAATGACTCTTGTAATTTGTTCACTGATGTCAGCATCACTGATATACTTCATTCCTTATCTATTTCTTATTGCTTGGCAAAGTGATATAATAAATATACGAAATACTCCATTTTAGTATTCCAGACAAAGCCAATGACAAATATGAGTAACCATTCTATCACCTCAGAACAAATGTATGCAATAGAAGAAAATGCCCATGTCCATCTTGGATTGAAGAGACTATTAATGATGGAAAACGCAGGTCACGGAACGGCAGATTTTATACTTCGTCAGCTTGACAGCAGCCTAAAATGTAAAAAAATCGTTGCTGTGTGTGGGAGTGGGAATAATGGAGGCGATGCCTTCGTCGCATGTCGCCACTTGGCCGCAGCCCGTATTGACCACATCGCAGTCCTTCTTTTGACAGCACCAAAAGAGATTCGAACCCCCGAGGCAAAGATAAACTGGAGCATCATTAATAAGATGAGATCACTAAAAAGGATAACTATGGAAAACCATCATCAAAGTAATTTAAGTCGAGATATAGAATTAGAAATTGAAGGTGCAGACATCATTCTGGATGGCCTGCTTGGGACAGGAGTCAAGGGTCAGATCAGGGAGCCATACTCTTTTGCGATTGATAAGATTAATCAGTCTAAAGCATATACATTGGCAATCGATATTCCATCAGGACTTGACCCTAATTCTGGTAAACCCTCAAATAAATGCATAAAGGCCAATGCCACTATAACGTTTCACCGAATGAAGAAGGGACTAAATTTATCTAAGGAATATACCGGTAGTGTTCAAGTTGAACGAATTGGAATTCCACCTGAGGCAGAAGATGGGGTTTTTACCTGAAGTGAGAACCGAAGTAGTACAGGTAGAAGTGGGACCCATGAGTAACTTCAGCTACGTTGTTGCTGATGATGACAGTAAAGCTGCAGCCGTTATAGATCCTTCATGGGACTTAGAAAAGGTATACGCAATTCTGGAGAGCCATAAATGGCAGGTTAAAATGATAATTAACACTCACAATCATTTCGATCACGTCTTGGGGAATGAGCTAATTGCAGCCCGCACCGATGCACCCATAATACAATATCAGCAATCAAGTCAAAAAGGGAATTACATATCCGTTTCTGATGGCGAGCCAATTAAGTTGGGGGATATTGTGATCAAGGTACTGCATACTCCAGGACATTCAAAAGAAAGCATCTGTTTGTTGGTAAATGACGAGTTTATACTTACTGGTGATACTTTATTCGTAGGAACCTGCGGTAGGGTAGATCTGGAAGGAGGAGATATTAGTGAAATGTACGATAGCTTGTATAATAAAATCTGTCTACTAGATGAAAAACTTATTGTCTACCCTGGACACAATTATGGTCTCACCCCGTGGTCCACTATAGCCAAAGAGAAGGAAAATAACCCTGCACTTAGGTCTGGTAGTCGAGAGGAATTCATTGAATTTATGACCTCGTGAAAAAGAATTTGCTACTATACTTTCAGACACTTAGCCAATAATGAAGGGAGTTTGCATCACCGTACTGTTACTGACTTTGCAAGATTACGCGGGTAATCGGGGTCCGCATTTTTCTTTATGGCAAGATGATAAGCAAGTAGTTGAAGTGGAATAATCTCAATGATAGGGTACAATATACTATCTAGTATGGGCAATTTAATGAAATGATCGTATACATCTTCTGATTCATTTGATATTCCTATGATTGTGGCCCCTCTGGACTTTATTTCATGAGCATTTGACAATACATCTTTGAATGTAGTGTCACTTGGATTGATTACTATGACGATACTGTTGATATCAATCAATGCCAGTGGTCCGTGCTTTAATTCTCCAGCTGCAATCCCTTCAGCATGAATATATGTTAATTCTTTAATCTTTAATGCACCTTCTAGGGCAATTGGATAGTGCGAGGACTTGCCTAGGATATATACATCACGACTATCCTTCAGCAAGTTGGCAATTCTAATTGTCTGCTCTTCCAGAGATAGAACAGACTCTATTGCTGATGTTATATCTTGTTTTTTGCTAACAACTCCAATAGATCCGCTGCATAACTTGTCTATGATTGTATAAATCACAGAGAGCTGCCCTGTAAAACTCTTAGTAGCGGCAACCCCCACCTCAGGCCCGCAATTAACTGTAAGAAAGGAATCACTGATCCGTGCCAGAGAAGATGTGCTGATATTGACAATGGATAGTATTTTTGCTCCTGATTCCTTGGCAAGTTTGACTGAATTTAATACATCAGCAGTTTCCCCACTTTGCGATATTGCTAATATTACGCTATCCTTATCAATGAAATCAAGAACATTCTGAAATTCACTAGAAACGACAGGTTCTGTACGCATTTTTGCTAGCTTGGCAAAAATGTGCTTTGCGAGCAAAGCCGAATGGTAGCTAGTCCCACTTCCAGTTATATAGACACTTTTGGCATTGAGCAAGATATCGCAAAATCTCATAAGGTCTGCTTCATCTTGATTCATTCCTCTCAATACGCTTTTCTTCTGCTCGTGAATCTCTTTAAGAGTGTGGTGGGCGTAGGCTCCTTTGTCTTCTGCCCCTAGCTCCCAAGCAACTTGGGTAACACCTCGACTCACAACTTTCCCACTTGAATCATACAAATGGAGGGTTTTTCCTGTAATAAAGGCTATATCTTTATTATCCAAGAAAATGGCTCTGTCGGTATATTGAAGAAATCCTAGCACATCACTTGAGATAAAGTACCCGTCATTCGCCAAGCCTATAATAAGAGGCTCGTCGTATCTGCTTCCACAGATCGTTCCATCATCAAAAATAGCAACAAAGGCATATGCTCCCTCTAGCTTATTGCAAACTTGTAGAACAGCCTGCACTTTATCGTTTACCTGAGAAAGGGTCTGCTCAATTAAGTGGGCAATGACCTCGCTATCTGTTTCACTCTTAAATCTATGTCCAGAGGCTACGAGGTCTTTTTTTAACTCCTTATAATTTTCTATTATTCCATTGTGAACCACTGCAATTTCTGACGTACATGCCCCATGAGGGTGAGCATTTGCTTGGGTAATTCCGCCGTGTGTAGCCCATCGGGTATGACCTATTCCTATCTGTCCCGGCATGTTCTTAAAATGAAGTGACTTACTAACCTGCGCCACTTTTCCGACACCTTTTTTGACGAGAATATTTCCATTATTCAGTGTGGCTATTCCCACACTATCGTAACCTCTATACTCCATTTTTTTTAAGCTTTCAACAATCAAGGGAGCCGCAAATGCATTTCCCTTATATCCTATGATTGAACACACAACCGTTATATCGGCTATTCCATCTTAAAAGACTTATCGAACAGTTAATCGAATATAACTGCCGTAATTAACTAAACTCCCCTATTCAATGAGACATTTTCGAGTATCAAAAAGTTATTGGCAGTAAAATGCCAAAACCCTAGTGAAATACTACTTGATTTTGAGTTTGTTAGCTCAATGCTAGTTTTGAGGAGCAAGTCAGCAGAACGACTCTTGATAAGTGTGCTCGATTCAGACTGTCAGCAGCTATAGCACGTTAACCAGACTCAATTGTAGGACTGGATATTAGGAAGTCTCGATGTATATGCATGTTTGGTTCTTCGTCCTTTCTTACAATATAACCTGGCAAATTAACCCTCCGACCCCCAATGGATACATGACCATGAGAGACTATTTGTCGTGCCTGGAATGCTGACTTAGACCCAACCTTTCTCATAACTATTGTCTGAAGCCTCCTTTCAAGGATATCTTCAATTTTTAAATTTAGCACATCGTCAAGAGTTGCTGATTCCTTTACCAGATCTATTCTGTTCAGAAAACCGAGCAGCCTAAGCTCTTTGTCGCGTCTGAGTTCAGTCGGAATCGCAAGTAACGCCCGCGCTTGGTTTCTTATCCGTGCTATTTCCGACTGCGCTTTCCATAATTCGCGCTTGTTTCTTAATCCATAAGTGCCTAAAATATAGAGTTCTGCGTTAAGTTGGTCTGTGGTCCAAATCCTACGCGGTCTATGAAAGGCTTTTTTGGGTTTATGTGGATCTCCCAATGGTATGCGTGTCCTCTCTATATTCCTAACTAAGGTTGTGAAGAATCTGCAGGTTTAGTGCCAGCTGATGGTGCACCGGCCGGTGCTGCGGGTTGGGTTGCCGGTGCTGTCGGGAAGGCTTTGCCTATTTTCTTGACACCCACTGCGCCGCCACGTCTTCCAGTCGTTCTTGTGCATTGTCCTCTAACTTTGAGCCCAAACATATGCCGGTATCCCCTCCAACTCATTACAGACTTTTCTCTCTCTATGTCACTTGAAACAGCCAAATCCAAATCGGAAGTTATGAAATGATTGTTCCCTCCACCATCCGTGTCCTTTTGTCGATTAAGGTACCAGTTTGGAATCCCAGTGTGTGAGGGATTTCTAATAGCTGTTTCAATTTCGGTTATTTCTTTATCCGTCAAAAATCCTATTCTTAAACTCGGACTAATATTAAGAGACTGAAGTATTACCTGTGCAAGGTTGTAGCCTATTCCTCTTATTTCACTAAGGGCTACAACAATTTTCTTGCTTCCCTCTATATCTTTACCTGCTACCCTTGTAATGTGTTTGTACTCGGTTACTGACAATTATGGTATGGCATCCCTTTCCCGCTATAAAAACTATACCTGGACTCCAGTTATCATCTTGAGTCTTAAGACTTATGAAGCATGATATAATAAATTCGGGAACCTTAAGTAAATCTTTTATTTAATCCTCTTGGAGAGATACCAAATTATGCTCTTAATCAATTCTGCAATGCTTAAATTCGTGATGTCCTGGAAAGTCTCATAATATTAATGGTAACCCAAGCTATCGAACAGTTGGTCAATCGCTCTTACGACATGTCACCTAAGTATAGTGAAATGATGCCAGGTGTCCCTCAGGATTACAGAGAGATTAAAACACTGGGCCAACTGTTTGAGATTAATTACAAGCATGTATCAGTTGAGGAACAATTACGAGGGAACCTTATCCTCAAAATGAGGCAGGGAAAGGAGATTTATAAAGGCATTATTGGTTATAAGGAGCGCGTTATCCCTGCTATTAACAGAGCAATTCTATCAGGACATGAAATCTTATTTATTGGACATATAGGACAGGCCAAGACTAAGCTTGCTGAATCTATTGCTGGTCATCTTCTTTCCCCGATACCTGTCGTCCGTGGCTCTTTAACTAATGATATACCTACCACAATACCAAAACAGGACATGATTAGTCTTCTAAATGATACAGATCCTGAGCGCGTCTCTCCTGAATTCGTTGTATCACCAGAATGTGAACAATCAATTAGAAATAATAAATTGGAAACGAAAATCGACTGGAGGGAAGGACGGGACAGATACCGCTATCTTCTTGCCACACCAGATATATCTGTAAAAGACCTTACTGGACAGATAGATGCGATAAAGATTGCAAAGAAGGGGGTTGAACTTTACAGTATTGAATCCTATTCACCAGGACAGATGTTACAGGCCAGATATGGCGTGCTGTGCATCGATGAACTCCCAGTTCTTGATTCCCGCAAACAAGTCGCGCTATTAAGCGTCTTGCAAGAAGGAAAATTCACGACCGGCTCATATCCCGTCACCTTTAAGCCGTACGTTAAGCTATTGGCCACTGCCAATCCCGTAGACTATACACATTCAGGGAAAATCATAGAACCATTATTTGACAGGCTTCGAAGCCACGTAGATACACACTACCCAACCAATATTGTTGATGAGATGCTTATCATAGTTCAAGAGATGCAAATAAGCGGAGAAAGTGGAGTTCTGTTACCTCTGTTTATAGTCAAGACCCTTGCACAAATAGCACAATCAGCCAGAGAGCATCCTGAAATAGATCAAACTAAAGGAGTAAGTGTAAGGATGGCTATCCATTCAATGGAGATATTAAGCTCCGAAGTTGAGCGAATAAGATCTATACCTCGAAATATTAAGTCGGTCCCTCGATTTTGTGATCTTGATTGCATTCATCAGACCAGCAAGTTCGAATTATCTGAATTGGATGACAATCGCCAGAATAGGAATAAAATTGTAGATTCAATAATTGAAAACGCTATTAGGGAAGTTTCAATAGGTTACATCCAATATCTTTCTTCTGAACTAACTACAAGAATTAAAGAAGATTTTGAAAGTAACAAGTCATTTGTGATTTCACAACGGAGTCTCGGTCAGGCGAAAAACGACAGCATAGATTATGAGTCACAGCTCGTGAAGTTTCCCGCCTTGAAGGAATTCGTTAGCCAAGCTGCGGAAAGGGTAAAACAAGAACATACAAAATTTATTCAAATCGCTGAACCGTATGAGATAGATGTCAGGAGAGTCCAAATACCCAACGATATAGACGGCGAATTTACAGCATCAGTGACCGAACTGGTACTAGAGGGTTTAAGATGGACAAATCCACCTTTACTCGACAAGAAGGGAACTGGATATTATGCGAAAACAGAATAGCAGTCAAACTGATAATAATATGCTGGACAGAATCCAATATTTCCTCGTTACGCCAGGTAATGATAATTTTCGCACAAGTAAATCACAACTGAAGCCAGGCATCAAAAAAGAAGACCTAGATAAATACCTGATCCTGATCGGAAGGGAAGTTTTGCGCGAACGCACTCCCGATCTACGAGAACTAGCACAAAGCATTGAAAACACACAGGTTAAGGAACATTCCACAAGACAAGTAGACTCACAGTCAGCACAATCGCAAGATAATGACTCTTCCTCACATTTTAGCTCAACTATTAATTCTATGGGTGCCCCAATTATCATTGAACTGATTGAGAAAGGCTACCTAAAAGACTCACAAAAATGGCTTACTCAGAGAGGGTTCTTCACGATTGGAGAGAAGATATTGACGAATATGATGAAAGCCTTGACATCTGGAGAAATCGGCTTGCACGAAACCATGGTTGGAGGTCCAGGCTCTGTGTTACTCGATTCCACCAAGAAATTTGATTATGGAAATGATCTGAGAATGATAAACGTTCCGAAGTCCCTATTAAACACTCTCCAAAGGAATGCAAAAGGAAATCGACAGATTCAACTCCCATTGCAGATTAATATCGACGATTTTGAAGAGTATGAGACAAGTCACGATGTGAGAGTTTCCTTAGTCTATTGTATTGATCTGAGTTCCACCATGCGTTACTCGTCCATGTTTGGGGATCTAAGCAGGATCGAGGCAGCAAAGAAAGCTCTCTGGGGCTTATTCATTTTAAACAAGAAATTCTTTCCATCTGACTCGATCTCAGTCATAGGCTTCGGAGCTCTAGCCTCACGAATATCTCCCCATGATATACCTTATCTTAGGACTTTTGAACCGGGTGGGGATTTTATGCATTACACTAATTACCAAGCTGCCTTTCGACTAGCTTCGAAAATTTTAATCAAAGAGGGTGCATCAAACAAGCGCATTGTTCTAATTACTGATGGTCATCCAAGCGCTTGCTTTGTTGATCATCAAAAGGACCACGACGATTTAATTTCTCAAAGGCCATATTCTCATTTTTATAGCCCTGATATAGATACCCTTCAAAGGATTGAAAACGACCAGAATCTACAACTTGATCTTCATTTTGGAAAACTTGTTTATCTATGCTACCGATATAGGCAAGTCGACGAATATATTGGCAAGAGAACTATAGCGGAGGCCAAGAAATGTCGACAGAACAAAATACAGATTGATACAATAATGATAAGTGAAGAAGATTCCTTACTTGCTTATGTTAACGAAATGGAGAAAACAGTGAAAGGCAGGTCATATTATATAAATCCGGGGAGTATTGATAAAGCGTTACTCACTGACTATCTCAATAACAGGCGTACTATTATGAGATCTTAAGCACTGCTATAAGTTTGCTATTACATGTACGTTTTTATTAATATCCGCACCCATCCTGTAGTACGGATTATGGGAGAGACATATCTGGATTGGAATGATTCTTTAGACGTATTAAAAAGAGCATATAATGCAGGCCTGTTTACTATTATAATAGGACCTAAGGGTACAGGCAAGACTTCGCTTGTGCGCCAATTTGCTTCGCTTGCAAATAAAGAGTTGCAATCGGTGAATTTTAGTTTGCGAACAAGAGAATCACATTTAATCGGAAGCAAGACCTTAGACAAAGGTGAAATTAACTTTGTGGAAGGAATTTTAGTAAAATCAATGCGTGGTGGCGGTCTGCTTTATCTCGATGAGTTAAATGCTGCAGAAGCAGACGTATTGCTTAGACTGGATGAAGCTCTGGATGACAGGAGACAAGTGGTACTCAAGGAGGCAGATGGCCAGGTTATTACCGCTAGAGAAGACTGGTCCGTAATAGCAACAATAAATCCTCTCTCACATGTAGGTACCAAGGAGCTCCCTCCCCAATTGATGAGTAGATTCCCTGTTCGCATTAGACTAGAATATCCGCCAGAAAATGTGGAGCTCGAAATCATAATGAGACATGTCTCCAACATTCAAGATTCAAAGCTGGAGGACGTAAAAAGAGTTATCAAGCTTGCTAAGAGCCTAAGGGACGCGGCAGCGGTAGAGGAGCTATATTACAGCCCTAGTCTGAGGGAAACGATAGCCTTTACAAAACTTCTAAACACTGAAATGCAAGCCAAAAGGGCAGCAGAAATAGTTTTTGCTAATGTCTACGATCAATGGGGAGAGGTCGAATTCCGAAAGGTCATGGATATGGTTATTTCGGTTTTTGGTGATTAAGGTTTTGTCCATAGAGTTATCTCGATTGTTGCACAATGAGGTATTGCTCGATATCGCTACTTTTTTGGCACGAAGATGGAGTAATAACTCAAATGTAAAGGTTGTTATAAGTGATCAAAAAGTGCCTATTACGAGACCGGATAGAAACCAGATTACGCTTCCCAGCCCACATCACTTTCCTGGAAATGGCTTTCAAAGATACAGACAATGGCGAGTCATGCTATGGTATGAGGCCATGAGACTAACTTATTGTTCCAAAGTAATGAGTTACGACCACATTTTTGGATTTTTGTTAAATACCCTTGAGACCAAGAGATCAGAAATCCTGGGTCTCCGCTCTTGGAAAGGAATGGAAAAGGAAATTATATTCAATGAAGGAATTTCGTGGCTATCTAAACAGCTCTTAAATTCACTGTATGGCAAGCATAAGGTCGCTGAAGCCTTTTCTCAGTATTTCCTTACTGGATCCTTAAAAGGCGAGCTGTTTGGCAACGAATTTTCGAAAGTGCAAAGGGGGGCGGAGCTTGCCAAAAAGATCTTGGATGATGCAATAATCAAGGATCAGGGTACGGATTATATCGAACAACGCATACCTGAGCTCCTGCGGATACTCGAACTAAATTCATTGGCCTCGCTTCCCATTATTACCCCTCCCAGCAAGGTCGGCTTTGGCAGGTCGGTCGATGAGAAAGGATTACTTGCTGAAATCGAAAAACTAGTCAAAAGGCCAAATTTGGAGCGACCGGATGTAGTGAGAAAGTCAAAAGAAATTATCGAGGGCCACGAGGTGCTTGCCGAATTCAACTCTCTTGTCAAGGAAAGTAAGCGAAGTGAGAATAAAGGCTACGAAGGCATTGAAAACATTGGTCTGAGTGTCCCTAAAGATATGGACTCCGATGAAAGTCAAATTTATGACCTCGACTTAATCCAGAAGACTAAGGCAAAATTTAAGCACTGGAAGACGGGATGGATCGAAAGGCATGAAGAGACTGGAGATGAATTTGATCCCGAGACATTTGTAGAAAGGTTATCAAAGACCTTTATTAGTGACTTTAAATTGACTTTTAGATCTAAGGTTGCAATCATCCTAGATCACTCAAGTAGCATTGAAGAATCTGAGCAAGACTACAAACGCGCAACCATAGCACTATGCGAAGCGTTGCAGTTTTTGAAAATAAAATTTGGTGTATACGCTTTTAGTACCGACGCAAGACAAGTCAAATGCTGGATCATCAAACCTCCTAACGTATACTGGACCAAGGTACACGCACGCCGACTAGCACAAGTCAAGGCTTTGGGGGGGACACCATTGGCTGATATCTATACATTGCTAGAACCCATTTTGAAATCATTCAGGCCCGATATTGTTGCAACCCTCACTGATGGTGAACCCTCAGACTATGATGCCGTGAGGCGAATGATTCTGTTCTACCGTAGGATGGGTATTCGAATGGCCGCACTGGGCCTCGGAAGGACACTGAATGCTGCGGTCAACATTAGTCAAAATTTGCAGTATCTTGAGTATGAGAAAAGCCTGGCCGTTAGTAAGCTTGAGGATATCCCAAAGAAAGTTATTAACTTAATGCAAACCTAGAATATCAACTCCGAATACATATCTCTAAGTTTATTCCAGTCCGAGATGAAGCTACTCAAACCCTTGTCGGTGAGTGGATGTGCGAGCATCTTTTGTAATATATCAGGTGGAACAGTGACTATATCGGCACCGCACCTTCCAGCCTCAATTACATGCAGAGGATGTCGGACGCTAGCCACAAGAATTTCTGTTTCAAATTCGTAGTTGCTAAAAATCTGTTTTATCTCTCTTATGACATTTATCCCGTCTTGACCATTGTCATCAAGCCTGCCTATGAACGGGCTAATATATGATGCGCCGGCTTTTGCGGCAAGAATAGCTTGGTTACTCGAGAAGACAAGTGTCACATTGGTTGATATTCCATCTTGTTTGAGGCTTTTGACGGCCCTTAGGCCGGCAGGAATCATTGGAACCTTCACAACTACATTTTGTCCGTATTTTTTTAGCCTGTGAGCCTCTTCTATCATGACTTCATAATCTGTTCCTATAACCTCTAGGCTTACTGGCCCCTTGATAATTTGAACAATCTCATTCATTATTTGTCTTGGATCCCCTTTCTCTTTTGAGAGTAGTGATGGGTTCGTAGTTACTCCATCAAGAATGCCCATGTCATTGTATCTCCTTATACTTTCTATGCTTGCGGTGTCCAAGAAAATTTTCATTTTAAACTTCTCCTAGCTTCGACTACCACCCTTGCTATGTCAGCAGAAGTTAGACCGTACTTAACTAATAAGTCTTCAATCTCGTCATCCCTAGCTGATTCCCCAAATGTATCCTTCACTCCGATTCTTTTCACTAGAACAGGGTAACGTTCACCAGAGGACTCGGCCACTGCGGAGCCTAACCCTCCAATAATGTTATGTTCTTCCGCAGTAACGATAATTCCAGTCTGCTTTGCAGCATTATACACTAAATCATGGTCTAGAGGTTTTACAGAGAACATATCGATTACACGGCATGAAATTTCTTTCTGATCTTTCAATACCTTTGCAGCCTGAAGTGACCTCTGTACCATTAATCCACAACAAATTATTGTAGCGTCATTACCATCTAAGATGACGTTTCCTTTGCCGATGGTAAATTCCGCATCCTCATCGGAATATACTAACTCACTAGACGGTCTGGCGAGTCTCATATAAAATGGGCCTTCTGACCTAGCAACTTGCTTTGTAAGATGTCTTACGGCTACAGCGTCTCCGGGCACAATAACTTTCATATTTGGTATCGCTCTCATTACAGATAAGTCTTCATTTTGTTGGTGAGACGCACCATCAGCGCCAACAGTTAAACCCGCATGTGATACGATTAGTTTGACGTTCAAATTGGGATAACATATACCGTTTCGAATCTGGTCCAGACACCTGCCCGGTAGGAAGGCAGCATACGTACTTGCAAACACTAACTTACCGGCAATAGCAAGACCGGCTGCAACGGATACCATGTTAGCTTCGGCAATTCCCAGATTAAATAGTCTATCTGGATATTTATCGCCAAATCTTTTAGTTTTTAGTGAATCCGTTGTGTCTGCTCCAACGCATACCAGATCTGGATTTTTTTTTCCCAGCTCTACTAAAGTTTCCCCATATGCTCCTCTCATGTCGGCTATCTTTTTCAGGTTACTTAGTTGCATTTACTTCCTCTTCTATTCCTAGCTCATTTGCAAGTGGAATTAAAATATGCCTGCGTGCCTTAACCCAATCCTGTCTTATACCAAGACCGGTAGAACGAATAAGCAGCCTCTTCTCCAATGCCACGTTTGCTTTGTGCTTTAACTGTATTATTGCACTGTGTATGTCAGAACTGCCATATACAGCATTGCCTGCCACGACAATTTTGGCCCCCGCATCATAAACCTGCTGAAGATTCCTGGAATCGATACCTCCGTCTGCTTCAATATAACCTTTGTAACCATGTTCAGCGAGTTTTCTATTCATTACGGTCATTTTCTGCAAAACTTCTGGCAAAAATTGTTGCCCGGAAAAGCCAGGATATACAGACATCACTATAAGTACGTCGATTTTTTCTAAGTGCGAATAGACCCAGTTAGGCAAGTCCGTGGATGGATTGATTGCTATACCTGGACTTATACCGTTTTGCAATAGTCTTTCTGCTATGTCAACGAATTCGTCCTCACTGCATGCTTCAGCATGCACCGTAATTATGTCGCAGCGAGCCTCTATAAACTTATCAATGTGTCGTAACGGATTCTCAATCATAAGATGTGCATCAAACGGTAGACTCGTAATATGTCTTAATTTTTTAATAGTCTCCGCATTCATAGTAGTATTATTAACGAATTTTCCATCCATAATATCAAGATGTATCATGTCTGCTCCCCCTCGTTCTGCTTTTTTTATCTTGTCTTCATAGTTCTCTGGCTCTCCTGCTATAATAGATGGAGCTATTAAACATTCATTTTCAAGCTCTTCCAGCAGTAGAGGTGTATGTTTTCTTGGAGGAGCCTTACCATGCCATTGAGGATTGTTGGTCATATGCTTGATTCCATTACCTTTGATTGTGTTTGCTATAATTATACTAGGTCGATCTTTTACTTGATTCGCCTTGTTAAAGGCATCTATTATCTGCTCTACATTGTGACCATTGACCTCCTCAGTACTCCAATTGAAGGCAGCCCATTTGTCCCTTACAGGATCTAGAGGCATTATATCTTCCGTAAAACCATCTTGCTGTATTCGGTTCCTATCAAGGATTACCGTAATATTGTCCAACTTAAACTTGGAGGCAGCCATTGCTGCTTCCCAAATCTGTCCTTCGTCAGATTCACCGTCTCCTATCAAAACGTACACATGGTTTCGTTTTCCATCCATCTTACTCGCCAATGCAATGCCTACTGCAACCGACAGTCCTATTCCTTCCGAACCTCCGGAATACTCTATCCCTGGTACGCTTTGCTCTTTTTGATAAACACTATATCGAATTGGATGACCCTGAAGCCGTGATCCAAGCTTCCGTAGAGAGCTCATCTCGTCAGTAGGAAAATAACCAGCAACAGATAGCGTAGCATAATACCCTGGAGCGGAGTGTGCTTTGGAATTTACGAAGTAGTCTCTTTCAGACCATTCGGGGTTGCGAGGATTATGTTTCATTATTCTGAAATAAAGTGAACCCATTATTTCTGCAGCAGAGAAAGAGGCCCCCGGATGTCCTGAACCGGCTTCAGCTATTCCTATGATGGATAACATTCGTATATCCCTGATTTTCGCCCTTAAGTTTAAGTAGCGCATCTTAAGACTCATTTCAAACTATTGCACCAGCTAATTGAAAGATACGCATATAGCAAACCATTACGAAAATGTCGTATTAGCCAACTTAAAAAGATATATCTTTGGCTGACGACTACACGGACATCTAACCAATATCTCATAATTTAAAATAACGGCATAGTCTAGCTACTGCGTGGTCGAAATAGTAATTGAAAAACCGGGGTTTGATCGAAGCCCCTCTCCTCTTACAGTCATTGGAATCTTCGAAGATAATGAATATGAAAAATACTTTAGGTACTTAGGCTCTAGGGCCGAAAACGCTGTGAAGGAAATAATTTCAGGAAAGGGATTTGTGGCAAAACTTGGAACAAGTTTATTGTTACCGCTTCTTGGTAATGCCGAGGTAAAAAAAATATTATTGATGGGACTTGGCAAAAAAGAAAAATTCACACGAGAGACATCACGCTTAGTAGCAGGAAAATCTGCTCTGAAGTCGAGAGAAATAAATGAACCAAATTTCTCCATTTTTCCGTTTGCGAAAACGGGTGAAGATGATATTGAAGCAATTGCTGAGGGGATTTTTTTGTCCCTGTACAACTTTGAGAAGTATAAAAGTGGCTCAGAGACAGAAAATAACAAGATTCAGAAAGTAAAATTGCTCGTTGATACAACCAATATCGAGAAGTTACAAAAGAGGATAGGGCAAGTTAAATCTATTACCGAAGCGGTTAATTTCGTACGAGACCTAGGTAATTTACCTCCTAACGATTGCTCTCCTGCACAGCTAATATCTCATGGCTTAGTCATGGCAGACCAATGTGGTCTTGCGCCAACGATTCTTGAGCGCTACCAGATGGAATCTATAGGATTGAATGGAATAGTATCAGTAGGGAAAGGAAGCAATAATCCTCCCAAAATGCTAGTTCTTGAACATACGGGCTCTTCCACTGATGCAAGGCCATATTTGTTGGTAGGCAAAGCAGTCACGTTCGATACGGGAGGGATTTCATTGAAACCGAGCGAGAAGATGGATGAAATGAAATTCGATAAATGCGGGGGCTGCACGGTCCTCGGTCTGATGAGAGCTATTAGCGAACTCAAACTTCCAATAAGAGTAATTGGCATCATACCTTGTGTGGAGAATATGCCATCTAGTAGTTCTTACCGACCTGGTGACATAATAAGGATGTTTAATGGTAAGACGGTGGAAGTTCTGAATACTGACGCTGAAGGTAGAATCATTCTTGCTGATGCAATAGCGTACGGAGTAAAATACTTTAAACCCAAGGTAATAATTGATCTAGCGACACTCACCGGAGCAAGCATTATTGCATTAGGTGCTAATGTGGCAGCCATGATAGGAACAGACGATAAACTTAAAGCTCGATTGAAGAAATTGTCTGATGAAACAGGTGAAAAGGTTTGGGAGCTGCCACTATGGGATGAATTTCACGATCAGATCAAGAGTCACTTTGCTGATATGAAGAATATAGGTGGGAGACCAGCAGGAGCAATAACAGCAGCGGCCTTTTTATCAAATTTCACGGATGAAATTCCCTGGGTGCACATAGATATTGCTGGAACAGCTTGGACTCAGGATGGAACTTCAGAAAAGAGCTATAATCCTAAGGGAGCCACTGGCTTCGGCTTACGCACAATAGTAAAGTTCCTCATAGAAGAATCTCTAGAAAGTAAATAGGTTAACCTGAGACGCCAGCACTGCCGTTTCCCAACCGCTCACGCAGGTCAGTAACACAGCAGCGATAGCAGGTTTGACTTCCGGGTTCGGAATGGGTCCGGGTCGCACCCCGCTTCTATGACCGGCTAAATTAATATTCAGCAAAACGGGCATTTTAACTTTATCGAAAGTGGAGAAAAACAATCTAATGTGGTGATAGAAAATTTGCAGCTAATCGGGCGATAATTCATTAACCGCGTGCGAATCCCTTTGATATACCATAAATGCACACAAGCTATATAATATATTGCTGTTGAAACTAGTCAAAATTGGTCCAAAATCCGGAGAAAACACATAGAGTAGCAGTTCTTGACGAAGATTTGTGTCAACCACGTAAATGTGGATTGGAGTGTATAATCTATTGCCCTGTAAATAAGACGGGTGGGGAGTGCATAGTTCAGAGAGAAACTGATGGAAAAGCAGTAATTTCAGAGGACTTGTGCACAGGCTGTGGAATATGCGTAAAGAAGTGTCCATTTGATGCCATTGTAATTGTAAATCTTGCCAAAGAACTGGGTACCGACAAAATGCATCAGTTTGGCATTAACTCGTTCCGATTGTATAGACTTCCTATGCCGAAAAAAGGCCATGTGGTAGGGTTGCTTGGTAAGAATGGGATTGGCAAATCAACCATAGTTAATATCCTGTCGGGAAACCTCCGACCTAACTTTGGTAATTACAATAAAGATCTCACCTATGACGAAATCGTCGACAGATTTCAGGGTACAGAATTGAAATCCCACTTCGAAAAGATATTGAATGGGACTATTCGGGTGTCAATTAAACCACAAATGGTATCCACGATCCCTAAGGTCTTTAAAGGCACGACTAAACAGCTTCTTGATAAATATGACGAACGCAAAGAGTATGATAGAGTAATTTCGCAACTGGGGCTGCACAACTCTCTGGATAAAAATCTCAGTGAACTGAGTGGCGGAGAACTACAAAGGACAGCAGTCGCTGTAGCAGCTGTAAAGGATGCCGACTATTATTTTTTTGATGAACCGTCATCATACAACGACGTATATCAGAGACTTGCCATTGCAAGAGTCATTCATGAGCTTGCAAGGAAAGGACGAAGTGTAATGGTCGTTGAGCACGACATAGGTCTATTAGACTACCTTTCAGATTATATTCATATTCTATATGGCGAACCCGGTGCGTATGGAATTGTCTCGACTCTACAAGGCACAAAAATTGGAATCAACAGTTTTCTTGAGGGTTTTCTTCCCTCTGAGAATATAAGATTCCGAGATAAGAGCTATACTTTTGACATAAAGGGTTCAAGCGAGGGACAGATTCCTAATAATTTTATAGCGGAATATTCCGATCTCAAGAAATCATTTCTTTCATTCTCTGTTGCGGTTTCAGCAGGTCGCATAAGGGAAGGAGAAATCGTAGGAGTAGTCGGTGCAAATGCTCTAGGCAAAACTACTTTTATGAAGATGTTAGCAGGAGTGGAAAAACCTGACGAGGGTCACATTAAACTTGGAGCCACAGTCTCATTTAAACCTCAGTATCTAAATAACGACTACGACTCAAGCGTTATTTCGCTTCTTATGACTGCATATCAGAACATCATAGAGGGTTCCCATATTGAGGAACAAATAATTTTTCCTCTTGGAATTAAAAGGTTATACGAAAAAAGTGTTAGGAATCTTAGCGGAGGTGAACTACAGAAGGTTGCGATTGCAGCGTGCCTTGTTAGAGAAGCTGATATATACGCACTCGATGAGCCCTCTGCCTTCCTTGATATTGAAGATAGAATTGCACTTGCCAAATTCTTGCACCGCTTTGCTAGAGGTAGAGGAAAAACTGCCATTGTTATTGACCACGATATGCAGTTAGTGGATCTCTTGGCTGATTCGCTAATTTTCTTCCATGGCGAGCCTGGATTACGCGGCCTTGCAGGTCAATCAATGAAAAAGGAAGAAGGAATGAATAAATTCCTAGCGACGCTCTCTGTTACGTATAGAAGAGATGAAACCACAGGAAGGCCGCGGCTTAACAAGGAAGGCGGAAGATTAGATAGATTGCAAAAAGAGGCAGGCCAATTCTACTACGTAGACAGGTAAGCATTTGCGTTGCTCCTATTATGTCTAACAAATTGAAGACACTCCTACATGACATATTGGCTCCTGGCGAGCGACAGATTGTCTTTTCTTCATACGATGTTATAGGAGACATTATCATTATGAAAATACCTAATTCGCTACTGTACAAGAAACACGCTATCGGCAAAAGGCTACTTGAAAATATACAATCTGCCAAGAGTGTTTTCCTTCAGACTTCATCTGTACAAGGAGATTTCAGGCTCCGTAAGCTGGAACTGCTTGCAGGCGCCAACCAAACAGTAACTGAATACCGTGAACATGGGTGCCGGTTTAAAGTAGATGTTAGTGAGGTCTATTTTTCACCACGGTTGTCTACTGAGAGGCGCCGAATAGCTGAACTAGTAAAGGAGGGAGAAATCATAACGAACATGTTTGCAGGGGTGGGAACCTTTTCAATTCTTATAGCCAAGATGAATCCTAGCTCAAAGGTTTTCAGTATCGATTCTAATCCAAAAGCCAACGTATTGTGCCTCACAAATGCAAAACTAAACAGAGTTCAGGATCGAGTCTTCCCGTTTTGTGGTGACGCAAAGTATATCGCGGGCAATATCCTATCTGGACTTTCACATCGTGTGTTAATGCCTCTGCCCGAAAAAGCCAAGCGTTTTGTTGATTCGGCCGTTGCATGCGTTGGCACTAACAGGGGGTTTGTTCATTATTTTGCGCACGTGAGGGCGAGTGACAAGAAGGACGCAGTCAATGAGGGTAAACTAGATTCTGCGGAGGCGTTCAAACGCTATAACCACATAATAGGTACTACGCGAGTTGTAAGAGAAGTCGGACCGAGATTGTACCAGATTGTTTCTGATGTATTAGTTGCTGGTCGTTAGAGTCCTCGTTGCTTGGTAAGCTTATGTTCTTGGTGCCGTAGCCATTGTAAAGCCGATCCATGCCATGACGGCGGCTAGTGCTCCGACGGCTACAAGTACAGTAGCCTGTAAGATAAGGAGCCCCCATTGAGAAGAAAGCAAAAAATACGAATAGATCAAAAAGAGGGATATAGAAATAAACAGTATTGCTAGTCCTATTAGCCTATTTGCCTTGCCAAGAGTGTTCATTGTGTCACTGATCGAATTCGAAGGCCATAAGGTATGCATCTTCGCCGTCACGATAGTATGAGTGCAACCTTGATTTTATAAGAAAGCCGATGCTTTGATACATTTTAATAGCGAGGTTATTACTGGCTCGGACTTCCAAATATATTTCGTCACATTTTCTCCCTGCAAGACCATTTATTGCTTCTACCAAAAGTGATCTACCAATACCCTTTCCTCGGTGTTCTTGCAAGACAGCAACAGAGACCACATGGCCCTTCTTTACAAACCCCAATTTGCGGAAGTTCGAAAACCCAAATTCTATCTTGCACATTATGTACCCCACTATTTTCTGATTAGTTTCAGCAACGATGAAAGATTCTGGCAACTCTTTTAATATCGATTCGAAGAAATAATCTGAATAGTGTTCAGGGAGAGAAACTGTATTTATATCTACTACAGAAGGAAGATCGGAAGGGCTACAATGCCTGATTACACAATCTCCGATCTTTCGGAGGGATGATTGCAAATTAACACATAATGAACTAAACAAATTATTTAATCTTATCAAGGAATTTGTGGCTGCAACATGTAACCAATACCTGCGTGAGGGTCGTTTTCTTTACCTTTTTTCTTTCATATAAGAAAAGATACTGGATTCTTAATCCCTTAATGCCGGGTTGCTTATTAAGGACCTCTCTCTGTTAATCACTCTGAGATATTCGAAGCTAAACATGTATTTTTCTCGGCAGTACACCCAAAAGATGAAAATATTCACTTTTGTGAAACAATTATGCAACCACTACTATACATAGGGAATTCTCGAACGAATAATAGTAGCGATATGCGGCCGCTGGAAAGACATACATGTATGTTTAAATTCAAAGGAATATTTTCTGTATTAGTATGTTTTTGCACAGAAATTACTACTTATCATACCAGTTTAGACGCATTATGCTGCTCATCCCTATTCCTACGATCAGTCCAAGAAGAAATCCACCAATAACATCAGCAAGGTAATATTGCATGAGATACAATCTTGAAAATGCCATCAAGAACGGATAGGACCATATTAGTATAGTTAACAATTTTGATCTACTAACAATTTTTAATTCAACGATGTATGCAAAGCAGGTTACAATTGCGACGTGGCTTGCTGGATAAGACAGATTCTTCGCCAGCGGTGAAACGACTTCTTCTTCTATTATCCGCTTTTGTGATGTATAAAGAGAATGGGGAAAAATGATTGGGGGAGTATGTCGGCCAACCAAGATTTTGATATACATCGATGAAATAATTATAATTAGAATACAAGTGAGAAAAACAATTCCCATCTTCCTAGTACGTTTTATAATAGTAAGGGCTATCGCAAGAAGAAGTAAAGTTGAAGTGTCTCCCAAAAGTGATAAATTGATCACAATCAAGGTTAATGTATTATTTCCGTGCAATACTCTAAAAACGGATGAAATTAGGTCATCGAGGCCAGAGGTCGCTCCATTACTTACCAATAAAGAAAGAGCGACAAAAACTGATATCAACAAGAAAAAACGTAGTGACCGAACTGGAGTCCATCCAATATACCCAACAGATTTACTCGACAATATTGTAAAGAGGTGAGAGTGCCTGAACTTAAATATCGTTCTAATCTTGGGCTAGGCGCTTGTTTAAAGATGTGGCTATTTTGAGATTAAAATCAGAATTGGAATTTTCAGTTACAAGGATTTGGAATCATTTTCAAGAAGCCTGGCTGATTCTGGATCCTTAGATGCAAAATAGTTTACCATACCCAATTTCATTACCTTAAGTGCTAATAGGGCACACTTAACTCTGGCAGGTCCAAGATTTGTAAGGCCTATATTTTCAAGAACATCTGTCTTAGCTATATCCTTTACGCTAGTAAGTGGCTTGTTGATTACCATCTCTGTAAGCATAGAAGCACTGGCTTGGCTTATGGCGCATCCCCTCCCTTCAAATTTAATATCCATTATTCTGTCTCCTTGTATCTTCATATGGATATCTATTTCGTCTCCGCATAGAGGGTTGCTATCGTGAGTGCTGATATCTGCCTCAGGAAGTTTCCCCTTGTTCCGAGGGTTTCTATAATGATCTAGTATAATTTCTCGATATATATCATCACTCAAATTTTGAACAGCCTCCTTGCATCGTGCAGCGCCTGTACAAATAAGTCTATTTCCTCTTTGGTATTGTAAATATAAAAACTTACCCTGGAAGTAGCAGAAACTCTAAGCTTGCGCATCAAAACTTGGGCACAATGATGGCCGGATCGAATAGCAATGCCTCTATCATCCATTATGGTGGCCAAATCATGAGGATGTATATCACCTAGATTAAAGGATATAACTCCTCCTCGAGCAGATAATTCTAATGGGCCATAGATAGTTATCCCCTGAATATCCCTCATCCTTTTCATTGCATAGTCGATTAATCCAAGCTCATGAGTTCTGATCGCAGACATACCAATTCTGTTCAAATAATCTATTGATGCTCCGAAACCCACAACACCAGCTATATTAGGGGTGCCAGCTTCAAACTTGTAAGGCAAGTCGTTGTAGTAGGTGTGATACTTGTCTACATCCTTGATCATATCTCCCCCGCCTAGGAAGGGTTGCATCCCTACTAATATTTCCTTTTTTACATATAGGACGCCTACTCCAGTAGGACCAAGCATCTTGTGCGCAGAAAAAGCCATGAACTCGCAATTCATTTCCTGTACGTCCACTTTCATGTGAGGTACTGACTGAGCTGCATCCACGAGTACAGGAATACCTCTTTCATGAGCAATTCTTATGATTTTATTTATCGGCACAATAGTTCCTAGAACATTGGACATCTGACTTATTGAAATAAGTTTAACCCTATTTCGATTTAGTAACTCCTGATATTCACTAAGGTTCAAATAGCCATCCTCATCTACACTCACATATTCGAGTTTGCAATTGTATCTTCGAGCAAGTAATTGCCAGGGAACAATGTTACTGTGATGTTCGATCTCGGTTATTAGTATGCAATCTTCTCTTCCAATATTCTTAGTACCCCACGAATATGCTACAAGGTTGATTGCCTCTGTAGTATTCCGAGTAAAAATAATTTCCTCTTCTGATCGGGCATTTATAAATTTTCTGGCCTTCTCTCTAGTCGATTCATATTCTAACGTAGCTTCCTCTGCGAGTTGATGTACTCCGCGATGAATGTTAGAATTGTAATTCTTGTAATAATTGGATATAGTGTCTATGACAAACAACGGCTTTTGAGTGGTTGCAGCATTATCCAAGTATACTAGTCTTCTATTTCCCCTCAGCACCCGTTTCAGTATCGGGAAATCCTCTCTGATTCTTAACACGTCAAGATGCTGATTAAGTTGTCTGCCCAAGCTTTCCACTTTACTTACTACCTGATTTGATAGTCATAGCGACGAGCAGTTATATAAAGAGAGCAGTCAAAAGGCATTGGTCGTGTCTTCTACGCAACAGTGGCATCACTGACGATAGCTCAGATAGAATAAGATGGTTGGCTTGGTCAATTATTCATATAACCAACATATTGTAAAGCCACTGTCTGTTTTTATCGGTGGAGGATTCTTTCTACACACTTCCATGGCATAAGGACATCTGGTCAAAAACTTGCATCCACTAGGCAAATCTGCAAGGTCTGGAGGCTGACCTTTAATAGATGTAATCCTTCCATTAGTACTCAGCATAGGTATAGAGGAGATAAGTAACTGGGTATAGGGGTGCTTGGGATTTTTGAATATCTCCACACTATTAGCAAGTTCCACTATCTCGCCTGAATACATAATCGCAACTTTGTCGGCCAGTTCAGATATCACACCCAAATCGTGACTAATGATTATGATTGTAATTCCTCTCTTAGTCTTAATGTATTTTAGGAGATTTATTATTTGTGCTTGGACAAGAACGTCTAGTGCTGTGGTTGGCTCATCCGCAATCAATATATCTGGATTCAATAATAGTGCCATCGCTATAGCAACTCTCTGCTTCATACCTCCGCTTAGCTCATGTGGATACTTCTTAGCTATGGTCTTATCTAGGCCAACATCATCCAAAGAGGCTAGTATTGTGCTTTCGACACTGCTCTCAGCACCATGGCTTCGCAGAATTTCTCGCATTTGATCCCCTACTGTAAAAACAGGATCAAGAGTATTCATTGCGGCCTGAAAAATCATTGCAATTTTCTTCCATCTAATCTCTCTGTCAAAATGAGTATCATCAAGGCTGGTAATATCCATATTGTCCAATAATATGAAACCGCCTACTATTTTTGCTGTAGGCTGAAGATCTCGCATTAGTGCGAATCCGAGCGTACTTTTGCCACATGCCGATTCGCCTGCTATCCCCATTGACTCACCTTCTCTAATGTTAAAGCTTACGCCGTTAACCGCTTTTATGA
>DASTUU010000288.1:0-1648 GCA_035759485.1 Nitrososphaeraceae archaeon | reverse complement strand
GAGATGTTGTTAAAAGAACTTCCAGCACTTCTGGATAAGCAGCAGCAAGTAAATCAAGCAGGACAGCTAGTTGTAGACTATCTTTACAATAACGGAAAGCCAGATCGACTTTTGGCAGCAATTGGAAAGGCTTTGCTACGTGAAGATCGTAACTTTCATTCTATCCAGATGGTTGAAGCGGCCTTTAGACAGTATTCTCTTGTATCTGCTGGTGGTAGTGAGAGTAACAGTAATAGCCCAACAAGAGTGCGCGTATTAATATCATTAGCAAGGTACATAGCAGCACATTCACCTACAATGCGTTCACAAGGGCATACTTATCAGACTGCCAATCGGCTACATCATGGAGAACATCTGTTTGAAGAGTAACGTAACGGAATAAACTTAACTAAGATGTTTAAAACGGAATAAACAAAGTATATTCATTTAAACAATCAACACCACTTAGGAAACCAACCAAGGAAATTTTGATAATGTTCGGGAATATGGACAGGTTGACTATGCTATATTGACCTCTTGCAATATAGCAAGAGCTCAGGCTTATTGCGACGCTCTTTAACTGCTGAAGTTAATGAATCATAGCATTTCTGACGTGCTATAGCATTGTTGATATCACCTTTGTCAGCTTTTTTCTGTCATCTTTTCTCTTCTCTTCTCTACAGCAGATATTGAGTCAGATGACATCATCAGATACTATAGAATATTCATTAAATAGCTTTAAAGTATTTGGTAGATCAACACGTCTACCATATCAAATATTTTGTCTATCATCACACACCATGGTGTCATGGTCTTTTTGGTACCCGGCTGACGTAGATGATAGATAATCTTCATGTAATCTTTTTTAGTAGAGAACTATAGTTAGCTTAGGCAGAGCTTCTAAATATTCATCTTCAAACAAAGAAATCTTGATGACATCATCTGTCTCAGTGATATGTCCTATTTGTGGCAGAGTTCAGACAATAATCGTAAGCTCGGAATCTAAGAGCATTTGTATACAGTACAGCTGTAGTATGGAAATATAGACATCTTCATCATGTAGATCTAGTGTGATGATATTTCCCGTATGAAGTATATAAAAGAGAAATAAGACACAGTTTATATTCAGAGGGATTGATCGTCATTAGGAGCTCGTTTAGTCTCCTTGGTTAGTTCATGATGCAAAGATTTGGAAATCAGTTACATATTGTAGACGTTAGCACTTTTCAACTGTAATTACCATGGCTGCGATAGGTCGATCGGTTGGAGGTTTGTAGAGAGTCTTGTCAATAAAGATAAGAAAGCCAACTAGATTTTTGGAGAAGTCTTCTTTTAGGACATCATTGCTAATCCAATATGGAACCATCATTTTCGTATTTCTGTTCAAGTAGTATAATGAATCCCACATGTCCACAGTCATCTGCATTACAACTTTTACAAAATGGCACACCATCGTGTGTTTCAACTGTCACATCATGACCAACTGTGTTATCATACAGAATGGTATATCTATTGTGCACAAATTGCTTTAGGATAATTGGATTGCTTGAAGCAGACATTTTATCGTCTGACCTTAACCATTGCATAAATGCCTCAGTGCCCTGATCTAGAGTATCAAGATGCATGACTAACTTCGAAATTCCTCTGTTTCCAGTTTTTGTAATCTTTT
>DASTUU010000287.1:0-1055 GCA_035759485.1 Nitrososphaeraceae archaeon | reverse complement strand
TAGTAGAAACTGCCAGAACAGGTGAGCATGGAGATGGTATAGTATCTATCTCTAATGTAGAGCGAGCAATTAATATTTATCATCTTGGAAGAACATAAGACAGGCAGTATAATCATTAGCAAGAACAAATACAATTCTGTCATCGGATTTGTCAAAATACCTGATTGATATTTGATAATTTATCGACGGCTCTCTACCGAGACAACTATACGAACAAAAAGAGGGAAAGTAAAAAAGGCTTTGAGACTTACTTAATGGCAACTAAACAATATTTTTTACTAACTACGTAAGCCGGATAGATTGCAAAACACTATGACCATTTGCCATTGATAAATTGCTGCTGCCACATTGTAAAAGTGTAAGTAATATTTGGCATGACTCATAGGCCCAAGAATACTAGTCATGATTTTGTCATGCTTTAGCTAAAGGTTCATTCAGCATTAGCGTTATTACAACGGGCAGTTTCTCAAATAAAACAAATGAGCAACTGAATAAAGCTGGTTTAGGTAGATAGTTAAAGGCACGTCATAGAAATATAAATGACAAAGAAGAATGCTTAAGAGACTAATCGTCTCTTATTTTTTCTACCTCTTCTTTTAGGAGCAGTCTAGATAGATACAATACACTACTACTATCTAGACTCCATATTCTCACAAAAATAAATTGTAATACTTGCCAAATGTTTTCTCTAAATCTATTGTACAGCAGACCCTCCGGGCAGTACAACATAGCGTGAAACTTCTTCTTCGGAGGGAAGATTTGTTGTTATAGTAAATGCAGATTGCTGTCCAGGGCCGAGGTTAGCTAGATTGGCTACACCTGAAGATGCAGTTATCATCCTATTCTCCTCATCATAAAGTTGCCCAATAATTGACACATTCGTAAAGGACTGATCAGTGGAGTTATTTGTTACTGTTCCAGCTATATTCACCTGACTATCATCTTCGTTAAAAGTAACACCCGTTATCCTGAGGTATTTACTGTTCATGACCTGTCCAGTAGGAGCTAAATCTTCCTCGTCAATATCTTCATCACTTCCTTGTGACTGAGCGGTA
>DASTUU010000286.1:0-3229 GCA_035759485.1 Nitrososphaeraceae archaeon | reverse complement strand
GGCTCTATTCCCAGTTTAGCAAATACCTCGGGATGCCGTAGCGGCAATTCGACAATCTCTCTTAATCTTTTAATCTGGTCCTTTAATCCCCCTATTTCATCATAAGTAACTCTCGGTTTCTTGTCAATACTTGTTGCTGCTACGATATTGACCTTCGTAGACTTTGCTATCCTAGAGATTGTCCGAGGAATAATTCTCTGGATAACAAAGTCTATGGAATTACCGAGCACCCCGACAGAAATCTCATCACCTTCGTTAATGGGAAAACCTCGTAGTCTATTTTTTACAAACTCACGGAACTCGCTGTCAGCGCTGATTGCATTGGGACCCAACGGAATCAGAAAAACGGATTTGGCCGCCTTCGAGCGAATCTTACGTACGGTCAAAAAGTCATTGAGGCCAACTCCTACGTTCTTGCGGGTTTGACCGTCGATTCGAATAATGTCCCGATCATTTTCCTGGTTTTCGCAAGGCCATACAGTAACGGGAGTGCTGCGCTTGCCTATTAACTCCACTACTTCTCCTGGTTTGATCCCAAGCCTGTCCATGGATAATGTGTCGATTCTTGCGCGTCTTTTGCCTACGTCACGATGCTTTGCCTCGGCTACACGTAGTTGTATTTTGGGATAAGGCTCGTCATTGCTGAGACGAGATTTTTTCAATAATAGAATACCCCTCTAGATATCTATGAACACAATTTGAATCATTGTGATCACTTTATCCTTACCGACTGTCTGCTTACAGAAAGAACCTCGATCTCACCTACTCCGCTGACCCCTTTAATCCAATCTTCTAACCTGTCCATTTCTCCTTCTGCATCGTCAATAATAAAATCCGCGATTATCGCGAATAGTCCAAAGGCAATCGGTTCTTTCATGGATTGTTTCATAACTATGCCATTATGTGGACCTTTACTTAAAGTCGCAATAATCCCTTCTAAATTCGAGTCGGCATCTGAGGGAAGTATTCTTAACCTGGCAATAAGTCGTGCCATACTATGGACCCTCAAATCCACATCCAATGCACTTATATTGCCTAGAGAAATCACGGCAGCTCTCACATCGCCATATAACTACGTAGCCGCAGCTAGGGCAGTAAAACTTGACACATTGCTCATTAGGCATAATTGCTCTACCGCATGACGTGCAAACCGGCAGGACTAGAGGTTTGGACATGGACAAATCTTGATTAGATATGGGAATTTATATCTTGCTTGCTAAAACAGCCTTCTTGACTCGTTACCTATCACCGTTTTGAGAATTTTCAGCCCCGTAGCGCTCAGAATTTTTCTAATAGAAACTGCATGAAAATCGAAGTCACCTGTTTTTGACGCTGTGTCTATACTTGTTGATTTAATGTTAGAAAACATCTGATCCAGCGCGTTGTTGTCTAGTCGTTCAAGAAGTTTTCTAAATAGAACCATATTCCGAAACTCCTTTCCAAAAATTCTTGTCCAGCCTGCCGGATAGCCTATTAAGGAGTCATCATTTTTGCTTTCTATTGCTTTGGAGATGGCTCTTCCTGCTAGAATTCCTGCCAGTCCGCACGTGTAAATTCCTCCAGCGGTTGTTGGTTTAGTTTGGCCTGCTGCGTCTCCAATAACCACTGTCCTCCCATTAATAAATTCGTCAATCGGACCTTTTACCCATATTGGAGCAAATATTCTCCTTATCACCGAAAAACTACTACCCTTGCTTTCTAAATAGCGAGTGATAGATCGTGCAGTGTTGATAGATTTGCCTGCCACTCCGACCTTTCCACTCCCCTCGCCGGTAGGAATAATCCATGCAAAAAACCCTGGGTACTTGACATTGTCAAATTCTACTATAACTGTATCTTTTTCTATCCAGCGTGCGTAGACCTCGTACTGAGCCGCCAGAAGTACGCCAGATCGGTCATTTTGTATCAATGAACTAATACCCCTTGCGTCTACAAAATATCGAGACCGAAACAGACCATCCGTGGTCATGACGCCAAAAAACTTGTCTGAAGAATTGGCCGTATATTTCGTATCCCGAAGAGAGCATTTTGTCCTTATATTAGCTCCCAATTTTGTAGATTGTAAAGCAATCTGTTTGTCAAATTCACGCCGTTCAAGGACTACTACTTTCTGGCTTACAGCGTTAATCTCAAAATTTCTTGAAGGAGAACATATCTTAGCAGCTTTGATTTGATTTTGGATTACATTATTTCTAGGGAGGATTCCTAGTTTACCAACTGCACTAATACTCACTAATCCCCCGCAGTGTTCAGGCGTACCTATCTCCGAGTCCTCCTCCAGAACAAGGACCGAGTGTCCTCTCGAAGCAATTTCCCTTGCAGCAAGTAATCC
The DNA here is from genome assembly GCA_035759485.1 of Nitrososphaeraceae archaeon. Taxonomy (GTDB): domain Archaea; phylum Thermoproteota; class Nitrososphaeria; order Nitrososphaerales; family Nitrososphaeraceae; genus TH5893. Next base: position 897 of record DASTUU010000286.1, on the reverse strand, counting down.
GGATACACTACCCCCGGCGACTATGACGTCATAATCTTCCTTCATAGGATAATGACAGATCCTTTTTATTAGGTTAATAAATTATGCCAGAGAATCATTTGGAAGTAAAACAGGTAATTGCAGTCAGGAAAGATATTGCAATGGGAAGAGGAAAATTGGCTGCCCAGGTCGCTCATGCAGCAGTATTCGCTGCTGAAAAAGCACGTTCCCAAAGACATGACTGGTTCAATATCTGGTTCAGAACAGGACAAGCCAAAGTTGTAGTCAAAGCTGAAAATCTAGAAGAACTAATTGAATTGGAAAACCACGCTCGGACCATTGGCCTTCCGGCTGTTAGCGTTCAAGATAGGGGCCTTACCCAAATCCCTCCTGGCACGATAACATGTATTGGAATAGGCCCAGGACCTGCCGAGCTGATAGATAAGGTGACGCGTCATTTAAAGTTGTTATAATCTAGTGCGGAAAATCCCAAATCTGGCATGGTGAATTCAGGTCCAGCTGTAAATCCAAAAATTGATAAATGGTTGACTCCGATTTAGAATAGTGTCTACTCTGTCAGAATATATTTGTGATGACTGCGGATCTCTATTAGGTCACAGCAATCCCCTTACTTTGCAAAGTATGAAGGAGGTTCATAATCAGCTCTGTGTGGCCAAGAGACAAAGGCTTGCGGCAGAATCAAAGGGAGCCGCTCTCCAACAGCCACAACAACAACAAAAGCCGGCAGCACCTTCTCCGAGCACTCCGCAGTTGGAGCAACCTATGGCACAACGTGTTCCCGCGCCAGCGGCTACTACTGGTAGTGGTGGCGGTGGTAGTGGCAGTACAACCATATCCCTTACAGGAAGTGGAACTAACTATTCAAAGATGGAAGGTCCTATTGACGCTTCATTTAAG
>DASTUU010000285.1:0-3572 GCA_035759485.1 Nitrososphaeraceae archaeon | reverse complement strand
GCATGGTGAGTTTATCAAAAAATCTAATAGGAATATTAAATTAGCATATGTACCTAGGGATGAGAGAGGTAGCAAGTCTATTTTAGTAGATGCCGATAGAGGAAGATTATCACAAGTTATCTCTAATTTATTGTCTAATGCGATTAAATTTACTGAAGAAGGAAGCGTTATTGTTACTACAGAAATCAATGATAATGACAACAAAAATGCAATAATAGTAAGAGTTAAGGATAGTGGGGTAGGAATAGATTGTGAAATTCTGCCTAAATTATTTGCAAAGTTTGTTTCCAAATCCTTTCAAGGCACTGGATTAGGGTTGTTTATATCAAAAAGTATCATTGAAGCTCATGGGGGGACAATATGGGCTGAGAATAATTCAGATGGCAAAGGAGCTACCTTTTCATTCATATTGCCTAGTAGTTGACAACCAGTTCTCCAGAATTTACATGGGGCAAAATGCCAGCCACAACATCTGGATTATGCTTACTGGAAGGCGCAAGGCACAAAGACTCAATCTAAAAAGAAGGTAAATGATTTATCTAATTATTGTCTTCCTCTGGGTCCTCATCTCGATTATCTTGCTGAACTTCATTCTCTTCAATAACTTCAAATGTTGCAGTCTTAGACGATGATTGGTAGCCATCTGCTGAAGCTTGTACTGTAGCTATATACGTACCTGGTTCAGCATTATCTTCTTCTATCTCCCATGTATGGGATATGTCGCCATCCTGGTCGGAGAATTCTTCTATTATGTCACCAGCAGATATGTCATCAGTCACCTTGAGTTCCACTATTGCATTTTCAACCTGCTCATCTGTAATGGCATCATGTACTGTGGCTTCTATGGTTTGATTTTCTCCTGAGGCAATAGGGTTTTTATCAATATCCAGAGAGATTAACAATGTCTTATCGTTGCTACTAGTAGCAGCAGAAGATGGCATTTCTTGTTCTTCTCCTATTTCTGTTGATTCTATTGTGGTTGCTATTCCAGTAACATTTACACTATACCATTTTGTTAAGTTAGGTGTGCATTCCAGTTTGGAAGTTATTTTGTTGTTTGGACCCTCTTTTATAGGAACATAACTAGAATTGAGTATAAAGTTCCATGTTGAATAGTCATTTATTCCACCAGTTCCATTGGCCACGGCTGGTTGGTATGGTCTTATACCATTTACAATAACTGATACTTTGCAATCAGAAGTTGAATTATCTGTAGATGTTCCTGATACGGCTAAATATTGGCCAGATGCAACTTGCTGGCCTTTTGTAGGAGACGTGATTTTTACTCCTTGGGCATTGGCTAATTGTGCCTTTTCTTTTTGTTCGTCGTACCACTTTTTGAAGGGTGTTACTGGTTGGGAGGAAGCTGGCAATGATACTGCTTGTCCATATGCAGAATCGATAGTAATAACAATGAATAAATAAACACTGTCAATCCAATAAATGGCAGTAACAGCTAATGATATTATTGCTGCCTCCAAAATAGATGATGAAGCCATTCCCCTACTACACTTCATGTTTAATAGACCTACCCTTTGTTATCATACTTATAATCTTATATATGGAAGTCGAAAATAATAAAAATTATGAGCTGTTTTATTAATTTCTTGAGAATGCTTATAATGAGTATAACATACTAGGGTATACCATAAGCGAAAGAACGACACCTTTATTGCAGTTTTACAATCGGAGCTTATTCTATTATTGTAGGGCAGACTCGCCACCGACAATAGTACGAGTTTTGTTTGTTTTGCTTCAATGGGGTAACAATGTTTGAACTAGTAGATTTCGCATCAGAAGATTGCTAGTTAGAAGAGAAGCTGTTTTCCTCAAAGAGGTCGTTGTAGCTGCTTCCGCTAGCATCATCTGTGCTGTCGCTCCCATCACCTGTAGCCATGTTTGGTTAAAGAAGATATAGTAATATTATTGTATGAAAAATATACAAAAGTAACAGGTCAGTAACTAGGTAGATGTCTACAATATCAAAAACTATTACATTATGTGTTCCCTCTGACATAATTTACCGTGCTCTTAAAGATACAAGATTAGAAAAGCTCTTTCCTGAGTTCTTTATTGGAGTTGCAAGAAAAATCAAAACTGATAAGACAAACAACGAGTTGAAATTTCTGACAACCATTGAAGGAAGCCAGATTGAAATTAACGAAACATTCAAGCTAAGAATATCTGGTGGAAACAACACAGGTGTAGAATATACTACGGAAACAAATTTAGAGGAAAATAATGCGGTTGTGCAATCGATAATACATACGCATATATCCAATATTCTGTATTCACTTTTGATGCTTGAAACTGGATATATTAATGGATTGATAGGAAGAAAACATTATACTGGACAATGAATACAAAGCCTAGGATTTGACGAATCAGAGACAAACACAGAGTAAAAAGCTAAAAGTAGAGGGATATTGTAAGCTGTGAATCTTCAACGACGACAACTAATTGTGGAGCTAACCTCATCGATGACATTGCAAGTACCGCATATGTGGGGATCGCACTATCAGTCAGTTAAGATATCAAATCATATGTAGAATATAACTTCCACTACCAGTCATCTTTTTTATTTTGTGGCTGTAGAGTGCCGCCGAAAGTTGCCCTACTTAAGACGTCATTTACCTAATGTTAAACTTATTTTAACTAGGGTTGTAGCTAGCATCTTACAGCAACTGATCTTCACTAGTCAGAAGAGAAGTTGTTACTCTGTTCTCCGAATTTCTCTCCCATCTTTAGTTGCTTCATCAATTTCGTCAGTTCTGGAGTTGAGCTGTCTGTAATCTCACTGCTATTCACAGGCATTAGAATAGCAAAAGCTACATCTCTCTCACCCAAACCTCAACTACCGGTTATCAAACAAAAGAATGTAAGGATAAACTACAATATTATCTATTTAGCGATCTCAGGTTATATTAAAGAACAATAATACTGATAGCATTAGGAATAAGAAGATATGATTACTAGAAGCCCACCTACTTGGTTTAGAATTCTACAGATCGGTATTGGAGCAGTCTCTGTCATATTATCTATGTTGGCAATTGCATATCCAGGACTTGCAGTCTTCAGTATAATTGTGCTAATTTCAATTGTCTTGTTAATTATTGGAATTGAAAGAGTTATTATTGGTATGTTATCATACTCGAGGCCTTACCCGGATGAACAACAATCGGTATCAGCTTCTTTTTTCTCTTCATTTTTTATCGGATGAAGGTCTTCCCCTTTTACCAATATAAGACTTGGTATAATAGCTATCGCGCTGGCAATAGTGGCTTTGGCATTTCCACTAATTGCTACTGGCGTATTGATAGCATTAGTATCTTTTGGCTTGATATTGACTGGTGTTGCTAGAATTATATCTTCCATAAACAAGGTATTGTTACTAAATGTGAACTTGTCAAAATCGCATGGAAAAAAACGGATGCAAAGGAATGATTATTCGTATTGATATGCATAATTTGGAATTATTGAGATAAATCTGGATAAGAGGAAAATCCCGATGGTTGTTGTTTTTGTCCTTCTAGTTCCTTTGGAAGAACATTGTATTCGGTTGTTTCTCTCCC
>DASTUU010000284.1:0-3928 GCA_035759485.1 Nitrososphaeraceae archaeon | reverse complement strand
TGGTGTTGGAGTGTTAAGTATCATAATATCTTTCCTTGTTATAATCAATCCTATCAGGTTTGGTTTAGTCCTATTGACAACAGTGTTGGCACTTACACTTCTGATAGTAGGAATAGAGATGATTTCTTTAGGAGCTCGGGGGCATAAGAAGGGAGAAGATAGTATCATATCAAATAGCAGATTTACTTAAACAATAAAGTTGTTGCATATCAGTGAAACATCAAATATACAGTCCCTATTCTTTATCCCCTTCCCTCGTATGCCTTCGTCTTATGAAACCATCTACAAGTTTCGGTAAACTACTTCAGAACCCAGTTTATCGCTAGGTAAGATTGATGAACTAGCTACAAGGATATGGAAATGGCAATAGTGATAGCTAGTATTTGTGTTGTTGTGAGGACGGGATAAATGGTTTAGGATTGAATATAGGGATTGGGTGATGGTAGGAAGCGACTGATTTCTTTTTATAAGACCTTTGATGTTGTTGTACGATATTAGATTGTCTTCATCAACAGCAGGACCGCCACCACCGGTATCACATCCAAAATTTTCAAGGATAATGGTAGCAATCGATGGTTCAGAGCATTCGTTGAAAGCAGCCAAATATGCTTTAGAATTAGCAAAATCTTTCAATGCTCAGCTGTTTGCCATTACTGTCACTTCTGTTCCACAGTCATATCATCTGAAACAAGAAGACGTGCTAGAAAAGTCAAGAGAAATGGCTGATAGTAGAGCATGGCTTGAAAAATTTAGTCATGAAGCAAAAGCAGACAATATCGAATTGAAAACAGAGCTAATTAACAGTCACAGACCTGTAGATTATGTTATTCTAGAATACGCAGAAGAAAAGAACATTGATCTAATAGCTGTTGGAACAAGAGGAAGGTCAGGTTTTAAGAGATTATTACTTGGAAGTATCGCATCTTCAGTGGTAAGTCATGCTCACTGTCCTGTAATGGTAGTAAAGTAAAAAGGAGCACATGATTAACCTTAGAATTAAAGGAAGAAAAAACGAGAGGCATGCGTGCTCTGACTATTGAGGCTCAAAATAAGTTTTACCTTGGCTTTGTTTAGGTGTTCTAGAACTGGGTTTACCCTCAGCATGATCTTTTGAGGTCTTCATTTTTGCTTCAGCATCTTGATTTGCATTTTTACTTTTTACTCACTGGATCTGAATGTTAAAAAAAACGTAAACGTACAGGCTTCATAAAATGCTATATCAGAATAACTTTCTATAGCAAAGATGTACAATGCAGAGCTAATTACTATTAATGTTTGGGGCTCCCCTATTGGGTACATGTATTTTTCTCCTGGAACAGTAGTAGTCCTCTTGCAAATATTCCTCCCCGAGAAATCATGTTGCTAGCAGAAGAAGAGGCGAAAAAATGGTTTGATGAAATCAAGGCAGCGGCAAATAAGAATGAAATTCATTTTAGGACAGAGTTTATTGTGGCCACAAGATCCGTAGTAAGCACGATTTTGGTTATGTTGAAGAACAAAATATCAATTTGCAGCGGAGTTATATACTTATTTGAGATGAGATATATTGCGTAAGATTTCAATTGCAAGGGATATTTACCTTAGAAGAGCTACAAAGATACTCTACAAAGTTTCTTTGCGGCCTGTATATAATGGCTCATGGTAACCTGAACAATAGCATAAAAGCATTTGATGTCTTTTTCAAAAATGTCTCTCCAGAAGCATACGAAAGGCCCTCATTTGGTTATCAAGCAACAAATGAGATTGTCCAACACCTTGTACAAAAAGGGTTTATTGAAAGAGATACACCAGAATACATTAAATTAACTCAGAGAGGTTTGGATAAATGTAAACAAGATTGTCATTAATGGTATATGATACCAGATACTCTATTTTACGATCTGTCTCTAGTCTGTAGCCGTTGAGTTCTACTTGTACTCTAGTAATGCTCTTGTCACGATGGCTATGGTCAGCCCTCAGTCCTACCGCATTTATTTTTATTTATTACCTTGCTTGCAGGAAATGATTCAATATATTGTAGTAAAGTTGAGTCTGCACCTTCATACAAATGTTTGATGGAATGCCGATGGATTCTCCTGTTAGAAGAATACCAACAGTAAAGAGGGCCAATCTGTGGCAAAAGACTGGCATTTCATGGTATCTAATGCCATACAATGGTTAAATATAAATACTGCTGTTGTTATTAGACTGGTATGTCTAAAAGAGAACAAGATTCATCTGCATCTTCATCACAACTAAGGGAACAACAAGTACTAATAAATAAGACATTGGATGAAGCCAGAGACAATATTAAAAAGGCAGCCAACGAAGTAAAAAAAGACATTTCAACGTATGCTGAACAATTTACTACCGTACAAGAGAGGGCCATTGAATCAGCTAGGGATATTGCTGAGGAATATATTGAATCACAAAGAGAGATAATCAATTCATTTTATCAGTCAGTGTGGACTCCATATGTAGAGAATGTTGCAAATAGAACAACTCCATTTCCAGGAGTATTTTCCCCGCCTAGAACTGAAGTATATACTAACATAACTAGAACTGTATTAGTATATACTAGTAACGTGGTCGACAATTTCGTAACGACTACACGACTAGCAAATAAAACAGCATTTTCAAACGCAGAACTAATCAGTACATCGCTTCAGCAGGCAAGAAATAACGTTAGAGAATTTTCCAGAATCGGAGTAAATACTGCCAAGAACTTTCACGAAGCAGCAAACGAAGCAGCCAAAATAGGATTCTCTGCAGTAGAGCCAACGACAGTATCAGCACAAAGAAGACAGTAATAAGATAAGGAGACAGTAATAATAAAGAAAAATCAAAGTCATAGTATTTTTCTTGTTTTTTCCAGAACTATTTAGTGAGTATAGTGCAAAGGCACATCCACTAGTTGCGGATCTCAGATCTTACATAAAGTCAAAAATACTCTTATTAGAATATCCAAAGCAGTACTAGTATGTGGTCGATGCAAACAGGAAACGCCAATGGCCCTAATTGAATGGGCACAATGTTTCCAGAGGATCATATGATAAGGGGGCAATTTTTGTACTAAATAGATTGTGTTGCTATATCAGTCCTAAATGAAGGTCCTAATGCATATGCACAAGGTATTACTTCCTCACTCAGGAAATATGACGATCTCTGAAGTGTCATAATGTGGTAAAACGCTTGGAATGTAACTCCAAATTTGATGGTTCATTTGATTGACCTATGCATCCAGAGCAATACTGATAAGCCATTTCAGTATTGGTCAGTCTATTCAATTAATCAAAGTAAAATAAGTCTTCAAAGAAGCCCCTTCTCCTTCTTCTGTGTCTGGTATAGTAATCATTGTCGTCGTCATCATCATAATCTCCTCGTCCGTAGTGATATTTCTGGTAATGTGTGTTTTCATACTTTTTCTGAATATTTGCTATTTTGTCTATTTCTCCTCTATCCAACCATACGCCTTTACATTTTGGACAATATTCAATTTCGGCTTCGTACTTTTGCATCAATTGCATCTCTGCTGAACAATTAGGACATTGCAAATTCTATCTCATTCATCGTAGGACCTATTATAATATCATTTACCTCTTAGTCATTTTTGATAAGACTAATTAAGGTTCATTATTATTTGCTAGATCCTTTCTTCTCTTTTTAGCTTTCTGGTAGTAGTTAGTACCTTTCAGTTTATATCTTAACCTTATATTCCTGCTTTATTGTATCATCAAGCCAGTATTATTCAAGACCCTTCAGCTTAAGAGCTTTCACTGCAGATTTACGCATTAACATTGCAAGTATAGCAGTTGCAACTGATAATGCAAGACCTACAATAAAAACAATATTAAATGCGGTAGGGCTAGGGTATTCGCCACTGGTACCTTCTACTTCAATGGTTACTAGGATCGAGGACATGATCACTGCTGCTATCACTGGGCCTATT
>DASTUU010000283.1:0-2678 GCA_035759485.1 Nitrososphaeraceae archaeon | reverse complement strand
GCATTAAAACTATTCTTTGTAATTTCTTTTGCAAATGAAAAACATTCATCCATTAATTTCTTGTTCAAAATCTTAGCTAACTCATTGGCTCTTATTTTTTCTTGTTTTTGAAGTTCCTCATTGCTTTGCTGTTCTTTAGATAAATTATTCGATGGCTTCTCCATGGTACTAGTCTTAGTTGTAGTTTGAACTGTTGATGATAATGTAGCAAATCTGCTTTCTTCTTCGGATGTCAAATTAACCACTTTATTGATAAGTCCAATTCGTTCTGCCTCCTCTGCGTTAATCATTTTACCGGTAAATACAAGCTCCTTCGCTTTTGCTGGGCCTACAATTCTTAATAATCTCTGAGTTCCGCCCCAACCTGGTGGAATGCCTATGGTAACCTCTGGCTGTCCTAGCTTAGCGTTACTAGATGCAATTCTAATATCGCATACCATCGCCAACTCACAGCCCCCCCCTAGAGCAAAACCATTAACCGCAGCTATTATTGGCTTTTGCAAGTTCTCAATTTTATTTAATACAGCTTGTGCAGAAGATGCATATTTTTCTGCTTGAATGGGGTCAATACTAACCATATAACCAATGTCTGCACCTGCGCAGAATGACCTTTCTCCAGCTCCTGTGATAATTAATGCCTTTATGCCATCATCTGCACCCACGATATCAATAGTTTTAGATAACTCTGCTATGACATCAACATTCATAGCATTCAAGGCCTCGGGTCTGTTTATTCTAATTATAGCAATCTCTTCGCGTGGTTCAAGTTGTATGTATTTCATAGTAGACATATACGAAAGGCAAGAACTATATCTTTCAATTAAACTTTATTAAAAATAGAGGCCTGACGATAAGCTGTTTCACTGCATAGGTTGTGCTGGACAACCCTACGACCTCCAAAATGAAAAATAAGTAGATTTTTTGCCGTCATTAAGCTCTAGTAATCGGCGATTTCAAAAATTAAATTTAGTATAGAGGTACGAGGTACAAACTAACAGAAAAATGAAGATTATCTAGGCGCCGGCCATTCCATTCCGTAAATCTACTGCTCTGTGATCTGAGTCTATATTGCCTGCTGCAGATTCAGTGGCCGCTGCTTCTGCTGCTGATTTATGCATGTCAGATAATGCACATCCCATTTGAGCTTCTGATTTGCCTCTTCTCATTAGACCCCTATACAAACCAGCCTCAAGAGTTTGACCATGTGCCTTCTCCCATTCTTCCACAGGTATGCTGTATTTCTTCTGTATTCTATCCCTATACCATTCTGGAATGACGTTGAAGGCGCAGAATGGAATGATTCTAAGATCTGGTGTGAGGTAGTGGATATCGCATCTTTGTAGCCTTTCAAGATCTTCATTATATTTGTCTTGGAAGTGCATCATTCCTAAAAATAGAGATCTTATGTGCCAAGAGCCAACAGAATCAAAATTGCGCTTTAGTAATATGCTAGAGAACATTTTGGCTAGGTTGAGTCCATGAGGTTGCTTGGTCCTGTCAACAAATTGGCTAAGCCTTCTTACAACTTCTAACATAGTCCAGTACCTATTTGAACCAGATTTGATCTCATCAGATTTCTCCTCAAAATATTCTAAAAGGCCTTTGATGTCAACAAAGGCAGTCAGAGGAGTTAATTTCTTCGTTTCAATATCTTCAAAGACATACGTACCTGCACCACAAGCAAAGTGAATTGAAAGCTCATACTTTGGCTTTTTGCTAAATGCTTCTATTACATCGGTCATTGGCATACATGATGGAACGGGAAACCATGCGTCGGTTGTAATTTCACCGTTTGTTTGATCCTCAATCCTTTCAATACAGTCAGGAATTGTTATTCGGTATTTTTCACGCTCCTTCTTAGTCATTCTACCAGTAAGGGATACAGGTTGGAAATTAACCGCGTGCACTACATCCAAATTCTTTTGGGCATATCTAATAATTCCCCCTAATTCATGATCGTTAATGGATTTAATTACTGTGGGTACGAATACAACTGTCATGTCACATTTTCTTGCAGATTCAAGTGTATATGGCACTTCCCAATGATTCTTGGGATTGGTTCTAGGAGTAACACCATCGAAAGACAGATACAAATTGTTTACACCTGCCATCCTTATCTGCCTCATTGTTTCAGGAGACAGAGCCAACTTAATACCATTGGTGTTTAGTTGAACATGATCGACACCCTCCTCCTTCATTATCTTAATCATTTCCGTAATATCATCTCTTAACATTGGTTCTCCACCCGTAATCTGGATGGAGTTACCTGCAATTGGCCTCTGAGCCTTTAATGTTTTCATCATTGACCTTACCTGCTCATGGTTTGGTTCATATAGATAAGCACCTTCAAGACCTTTTTTTACATAAAAGAAACAGTACCAGCATGTCAAGTCACATCTATTTGTGATAATTATGTTAGCCAAGCCAGAGTGTGAAAGATGGTTAGTACATAATCCGCAGTTAGTTGGACATGCACATTTATCAATCATGACATTAGGTGCTTGAGCACCCTTTCCGTCTACCCAATAAGTGCTAAACTTCTTGTACATTTCATATGATCCAAAATATAGCTCTTCGCACTCGCCATGTGTTGGACAAGTCTTTGTCATGTATACCTTGCCATCCCGTTCAAAAACTTCCGCATCGAGAATCATGTTACAATCAGGACAGATACTTTG
>DASTUU010000282.1:0-5161 GCA_035759485.1 Nitrososphaeraceae archaeon | reverse complement strand
TATTTGATGATGCCCTTTTATTTGATATTACTAAGTTAATTATATGGCAGAAGAAGAGAGTCCAGAACGGCCAAAACGTGGGCTTGCTTCAGCAGCGGGAGATACCCGAGAAAGAGTCGCCAAGAAGGGAGGCACGGCTCCACACCATACTCGTGGATTGGCGGCAGCCGACGCGGGAACTAGGTCTAGGGTAGCAAAGGCAGGAGGAAGTGCCCGAGCACTGGATACAGAAGGGCTGAGAACCGCTGGCAAAAAGGGCGGAGAAGTCGTAAAAGCAGAGTACGGCACGTCTTTCTATCAATCTATAGGGGGACGGGGCGGCCATTCAGTAAAGGAAAAGTACGGCACACAATTTTACAGGCAAATAGGCGAAAAAGGCGGTGCTATAGTTAAAGAAAAGTACGGTTCGAGTTTCTACAGAGACATTGGAAAAAAAGGAGTACAAAAGCTTAAAGACCGATCATCTAGACAATGATAGAATGGGAGGAGGATGACAAGTTCAGCCAAGGCAGAATTAATTACTTTTAGCATATTGTCATGGTGCAAGCGCATCTTTAAATGCGTCTTGTATTATTGCCCTGACAAATTGATCGTATTCGTTGTCATTAAATTCTAGCAATGAGTACGTCTTTTGGTTAATAAATTGAATAGCACTTGTCAGATGGTAGCACTGTTTTCCTGAAGAAAGTGACCTGTAATAGTAATTTCTGCAACTGCAAAAATCCAAGTCAGGCTCGGTCCAATACTCGTCATCTTTTCCTACTACGGTACAGATTCTTCTATTACTCGGTTTAAATTCATGCACTTTTACCGCCTTAGGACTAGTGATATTATTATTACCCTTGCTAATTTGCAACAGCTTATGATGAGAATGTCTTGCATTAATATTCTTGGTAGATAAAGACAGTCAATCAACAACTGATCTTTCAAAATCAAGTATGACCTTTCGAAGCCGACAGCAATCGTCGGTGAATTTTATCATTAGGTATAAATGTGGCCCATAACTTGAGCAGCATCCCGGCTTGTCCTAATATCTTCCTTCTGCGTGGTCATGTAAAGAAACTTGGAATAGAAATTTATTATATAGGTATAACAAGTTCCACTATTGAAGGACTACGAATACGTAATCCTATGGCTGGACTATTTTAACAAGAATCTCACACGGGCGAAAGGTAGAAAGATTAAGAAAGAACAGGCAATATTTGATCCTACCTTATCTGATCTTATATGTGCAGCTAGGGAGGCTGGATATAATCTTGAGCAAGATCAGGTTAATGATGGCGCTCGATATCCAAGAAGAGCTTTTGTCAAGTCCGGCTATATAGCACTTCCAAAAAAAGAAGATCTTAAAAAAAATGCCCTAGTTATTGCGCTTGCGCAGAGAATGCTGAAAAATAGGACAAAACCGTCCAAACGCTAGACCTTAATGATAGTCGAGATTTATTATACAATAGGCCATGAATGAGTTAGGAGAAGTTTTACACCTGGCAAAGAGCGGTCGTCTTATTGTAAAAATGAGTGCTGCAACAAGTGAGAAAAAAGTAATAGGCATGTCAGTAGTAGACTCGACTGGAAAACAAATTGGGAAGATCCAGGAAATATTTGGACCTGTAGTTTCTCCTTATGCCTCTGTCCAACCAAGCCGAGAAAAACTAACAAGCATTATTGGAACTAAAGTTTTCATTGCAGACGAGGCCTCATTCAGAAAGATGAGATTTAAGAGCCATCTGCATCACAAAACTAGTGGTAAATATACGGGCTCTTCACAGAAGAATGGACAGCAAATTCTCTAAATGACAGTATATACTGTCAATCAATGTTGTGTGACCGAAACTAGATATTCATTCATTATTTTATATCATTCCTGTTTTGCTAATATGCATGATCTGGTGTGGTCCGTTCAAGTCAACTCATCATTATTGAGAAATCTCCTTATATGATTCCCAGAACGTATCGCCAATATAGTGTAAATTATCTATAACATATCCTTTAGTGTTCTGAATTGCTATCTCACTATCTTCTAACGCTCGACCTACTGCTAAGATCTTTGAGAATTTCTCATCTTTAACTGTCACATAATCCCCTTTCTTGAAGTTGTCAAATCTTCTGATGCCTGGCCGCATTACCTTTGCTCCATTGCAGACAAATTTTATCGCTCCCATATCTACTACTACTGATGGGAAGGCAGAAAGAATTTGCTCTGTTCCTAAAAGAGGAACGATGGTCTTACTATCAGTCTGCACCGCTGCGAAGATCTTGGTGCTAACGATCCTTTGACCTTTGTCCAGTTCATAGGATATAAAGTTTTTTTCTTTTTCTTTTTCTAAATTCTGAGCGCCAGGCGGCCAATTTTTTCGAATTAGATCCTTTATTGTTGCGGTCTCCTTTTTAGAGAGAATTGATTTCTTCATATCGTGCTTCAGAATATTCAAGTCGAAGGCGATGTCTTATTATCATGAGTTGCTATTCGGGACTCCATAGGTATATATTCACAGCCCATGGGCCCGCAATATCTTCCCACATAAAGTGCCTTTGGCCTATAGAGAGCCGGCTTGGGCGCTGCTTCTGCGAATTTTTCCTCTATGGTATGTGCAGACCATCCAACAATCCTGGAGATGGCAAAAACAGAAGTATTTAAGTCCATTGATATACCCATATCGTAATACAACGGAGCGCTATATAGATCCACATTTGGATAAATTGCCTGTTTCCTTTTATCCATCATGTATTGCTCCGTAATTCTCTCCACCTTCTCGGTAATCCCGTACCAGCGGGTTTTCTTACGATCTGACATAATCCTAGATAGTCTTGAAAGTACTTCTGATCGAGGATCCGTAGTTTTGTATACTGCATGCCCCATCCCCATAATTCTTCCCCCCGCGTCAAGGCGAGTCTGTACCCATTTCTCCACATTCTCACGATCGTTCATCTCCAGCAGCATTTTCATTACTTGGACATTGGCTCCGCCGTGTAACTCACCTGAGAGTGCACCGATGGCACCTCCAATGCAAGAATACATATGTGCCCTGGTTGAGGCTATCTCCCTTGCTGCGAACGTTGATGCATTAAAACTGTGCTCAGCATGTAGAATGAGACATATGTCAAAGATTTTTGTCTCCTGCACAGGCGGTTTGGTTCCTCTTAACATGTACAAGAAATTTGAGGCATGGGATTCCTCGGCTGATGGCTGCACTACTTCTTTACGATTTCTAATTCGATCCCATGCTGCTACTGTGGTTGGTATTTTGGATATCAAATTAATTGCCCTGCCAAGGTTACCAACCTTTGTGTCATCGTCAAGATTTGGATCGTAGTCTGCCAGTTCGGAGACACTTGACTGAAGTACATCCATAGGCCTTGCAGTTAGCAGACGATTCTCCAAGTTCTTTATCAGACGATGGGGGATCGCTCTTGAGTCTTTAAGTCTCCTAGAAAATTCATATAGCTCGTCGTTACGTGGGAGCTCGCCAAAGAGCAAGAGATATGAAGTTTCCTCAAACGTTGAGTGATTAACAAGGTCAAGGATGTCGTATCCACGATAAATTAGTTTGCCGTTGCTGCCATCTATAGAACTAATTTTAGTGTCCGCCACCTCAATATTCCGCAAACCAATGTTTCTTGTATCCATCTACAGTCAGAGTTGGGTTATTACTAAATATATAATTGACGTGCGAACTTGAATCCTTATTTTTTATTATCACTGCAGTTAGTTTAAGAATTGATTTAGAAAATAAAATTAATTTGTGAACATAAATTGTATGTATTCCATGGGTTTGTTTTGCTCTGACTGTGTTCGAATAATGATGCAATTGTTGCATTTTCCAAGGTTTGCATAGGCAAGAAGAAAGAAGAACGACTTTAGGATGTACGATGTATAAACTAGTTTGGGAATATCTAAAATGTGAGAATGAATGGTCTGCGGAGAACCGTTGTATATAATAAAGAAAGGCTCTGAAAAGATCTTCTACTGGGACCAACTGCTATGTACATTATTTACTCTAATTCAATAGAGACTCTATTATCGGTCTATTTGATGGCTAACATATCTTCGCGTAAATTATTCTTCGTTATTGTTAACATATCAATTCCGTCCCCGCTTGAAGAATCCCGCAGTATAGAAGACTTTATTGCCTTGATTACTAGATTCCTAGCGTTTTCTTCGGACATGTCTCGACTGTATTCTGCATCCATAACCCCTAAAGCCATTTCGGCCCCCGAGCCTACTGCAGCGTAATCATCAGGAAGTACCGATCCTAGAGGATCTAGAGTGAATATTTGCGGCCTGTACTCAACCCCTCCGACTACCACCTGTGTCAAGAGAGGGAAAAACCGCCTCTCGAACATTATCACAGACATCAATTTAGCGATTGAATTGGTCGCAACATTTCTCCTAATCTCGAGCCTCCTGATTTTGGCAAGAGCAGAGACCTGTCTTACCAAGACTTGCATGTCTGCAATCATACCGGCACACGCCGCACCAACGAACTCAGTGACAGGAAATATTTTCTTAGTATTCTTATTTACGACGAAGTTTCCATATGATACACGTTTTTCTGCGGCTAGAATAATTCCCCCATCATACGAAATACCCACCGCAGTTGCTCCGGGAAAAAATTGAAATGCCATATTTTGTACTTGTTCTATACTCAATCTCATTTAGGCTTTTCTAAAAAGGAATATATTAGATATAAAATACATTTGTCCCTCTTGGATAACAACTCGTTGTCAGCTTTACCAGGTTTTCCAACGGGTGCATTGCAAATTAATAAATAAATACAAATGAGCCCAGGTAACCTGAGAGCTGTCCTAGCAAACAAACACTCACTTGCTGCAGTATCAGCTTTTTCATTTCTTATTGGAGGCGTTATCATGTATTCGAATTGCTTCAGCTACTAGTCTATTTTGAAGCTCCAGTGCGGTTCTCCCTTCGGGATGTCTTGATTCCGCAATTGCTTCAGCGACAATTCCTATAATATGTCTTAGCAGGAATTCGTCGCCTCTTTTTGCTTCCGCAGTGTATGTGGAATTAGCCTTGTTCACAAATACGACATTTTCATTAGTAAAACTGTATCTGGAGTCGGATTCGTCTTCATAAGGAATTACCTTGTAGCCGACCCTCCTTAAGGCAAATGTTTTCTTTAAAATCGGCCGTCTAACTTTT
>DASTUU010000281.1:0-7755 GCA_035759485.1 Nitrososphaeraceae archaeon | reverse complement strand
ATCTTCAAAGGCTTTTTTTAATTCCAAGATATCAAGGGTTAAAATAGGTCTTGTTTGGTCTACACATGCATAAACTGTTTTATTTGTTTGATTTAAAAATTGTATAACTACATTCATGACAGCATCAACTCCGTAAAATACTAAAGTATCTTCTTTTTTTGGCCTTTCTCCTCTGACAGGAGAAATCGAAGTTGAAACTGTCAAGGGATGACTAGTATATATTAAAAAAGTAAGTATATAAGGCAAACGTAGCTACATGCTGCAAGTGAAGAGATTCAGACAACAGGTTTTGGTGCTTTGATATCTAACCTTTTACTATTTGTATGTACTTCCGTTAATAATATGGCAGCTTAATGCTTGGTGAGTGTGGAATTAATAAGTAGCAAAATTTATTTGAGAATCGATAGATGACCAATTCGCCATCGAATAAAATACAATTATTGTTATACCGGGCAGATTTGTGGCATTTTTTCGTTAGCATCTTCAACATAATATTCCATCTAATCCGAGTGCATTGTTGTCACTTCTTCAAGTAGGATAGGTTGAAGATATTTTGTCCAGAATCCTAATCATGTAATCAGGACCTATAATTGCAAAAGCATACGATGTCTTTTTTGCTTGTTGTTCGAACTTTTCAATAAGAGTTCGTCTTATCCTTTAATCTAGTATCGCTTAATCCACATTGTTTGCATTTGTAAATTATTGTCTTTTCCAGCTCCCTATCTCGCAATATTTCTGCTCCACATAATGCAGCTGCTGTATAATTTTTAAAATTTTTTCGCTGTTGTTTAATATTTCTGTTAATCGCCCAATACTGTACCAGATTGGAAAATATACAAAGACAAGTTTGACGTATGCAGCATACCATGTCCTTGTAGTTTGCTCAATCTCCAATCTTATTCATACATTTTCTTAACATAATTAATGTTCTTGTCCTCCAGAATTATGGTTTTGAAAATTTAGAACTTTTTCATCGTATCTATTATTGCTGACAAGTCTCGACATTTCAACAGCACCTCGTATCATTCTCATGATATCCTCATGCATCATAACAGAAGATTTAGGTTTACTATTGTCCTTATCATATTCTCCTATCATACTAGGGTAATTGTTCTCAGTATCTTCTGCATACCATCCTCTCGTCCAGCCAACGAACGGGAACTTGCCAAATACAAATCCTAATTGTGACCAAAATGACATTAATTCTCCTGCGACATGTTGGACATTATCTTGGCCGCCCGTAATGATAAATCCTGCTACCTTATCTCTAATTAGGTAATTTCCATGAGTGATGGATTGATTCTGAACACAATTCATTCTTTGAATCATCTGATAATACAGAGAACTAGCACTACCCCATCGAATAGGCGTAGCGATTATGGCAATGTCTGCCCAGAGAATAACTCTATCATAAATTTCAAGCATTTGGTCTTCTTTATCTATCTCAGATATTGAACAAGGAAATATGCATGCGTTAGCATTCTTTGAATAATATCCTTCACAATGTCTGAAATTTAGTCCCCGAAGCTTTATCATTACAGTTTCTGCTTCAAAATAATTATGAGCGTAATCCAATGCGAAGCGCAGTGCCTCTTCTGAGGTACTTTTACGAGGAGCCATTCTATCGTTCGCATTAGTGGTAGATATTCCCAGGATTCTTGTTTTTCTTTTGTTATTTTCTATCGGAAGTATCGCGTCTTTGGACTTGTGCAAAAGGTAATCATTTACTGACTTTTCCAAATCAACATAAGCCTCATGAGGATGGAAAACTCTCTTGCCGAAATTCGAAGGTATGCAGTTTACATATAATTTGTCTTTATTAACAATCCTTACTCTATAGGAATTTACGCTGTCCCCTCCTTTATGGGGCGACATTCCAGTCCTTATACAATATTTCCAGCCATGCCAAGCACAGGTAACAATATCTCCTTCTAAGAATCCTTTGCTTAGAGGCGCTCCTTTATGTATACATGTATTAGATATAGCATAAAACTGCCCATCTATGTTAAAGACGGCAACATCTATACTTTTTCCCCTTTCATCTGAAATTGAAAAAGATTTTGACTTTCCTGGTTGTATTTCAGATGCTGGGCCTACATAGCGATAATACTTGTCTTTATTGGTGTCCCCAATATCCTTATCGTCGTCGGGCAACATTTCCTTCATAGTATCAGATTAGATATTCCTGTCCATATAACCTATCTTCTGGTTTTATGACTGACTTATTTGTCGATCTCTTTCATACAATGGTTAATCGTTCCATAAAGAATGTACGGTAGACTATAGCCCACATTCTTCTCCAACGATACATTTCTTGTGGTCGCTTATGCCAGCGTATATAGAATCTTTTTCATAAGAAGAACTTTTCGTAATCATTAATCTATCTCGTCGCTTGGACCAGTCTGGAGCTATTTCCTCATATGTTATCTTCTTGTAGTTGCTGCCGTTAGGGAGAGGTTTTATTTCAACAAAGGTGCTCGCGGTGATATTTGAACCGAACTCTTTTATTCTTGGTTACCAGCCACATTATAACCATGCTTTTTCATTATCTCTTTTACTTCCTGGTCACTAACTTGGGCAAAGTCTTGATAAAAGCGACCAACAGCACCAAACGGTTCTGGAGTATACAGAACTATTACTCTGTCGGCAATACCATTTAAATCCTCCAGAATGTCTCTAGGGGCAACAGGCACGGCTATAACTAGCTTTTTGCAGTTGTGTTTTTCTTTTATCCACCTTGCGGATGCTAACACAGTAGCCCCTGTAGCTATACCGTCATCAATCAATACAACTGTTTTACCGCCTAATTCGTTACCATAGTCTCTACCTCCCCTGAAATGAATTAGCCTTCTATCTATTTCTTTTAATTCTTTATGAATTTGAGAATCAATATAATCTTGCGGTACATTCATTACATCTGCCACCTCATTTAGAAAATAGCTACCATCAGGCATTACGGCCCCAATTGCAAGTTCAGGATCGAGAGGCGCACCAATCTTTCTAGAAATAACTACATCAAGTTTTACTCCAAGCTTTGAAGCAATAATATCACCAATAATTATACCTCCACGAGGGATAGCTAAAACAATAAATGAGTTGTTCTCATCGTCTGCCTTCTCCTTTTGTGCTTCTTCTTTAAGCCACCTTATATTCTTAGCGAGCTGTTTGGCGGCATCAATCCTATCTCGAAATAACCACCGTTGCAGCATATTTAATCTCCAATCGTAAAACCATTAAGTTGTCGAATTCTTTTATCATTGTCTTTAGACTCAAACTTTTAGTCCGTACTTTATTGGACCAATTTCTCTAGTACAACTATCATGTTAGAGTATTTTTTAACTGGAAGCTGTTCTAATAAATTCAATAGTGTTGCCTTATTGTTAACCTCTACTTTAGACTTGTGATCTTTAGCGTACTCCTTCAAACCCTTTTTTGATTTGTAGCAGTTAATCCATGATAACAGCTTCGCGAGTATAGCTGCCGAGATTGAAGAGGTAGCAGCTCTTTGCTCGTGTGTTATTATCATATAGAATCCCCGAATATCTTTTATGTCCTCTAGTACTTCTGTGTCCACTTTAGGCCTAAAGAAGTAGGCATCGCCCTGTTCTATTATTTCGGATTTATTACTATAATATTCTCTGACCATTTTATTAATAGTACGAAATAAAAGATAAGGCTGTCCATCTTCTGCACCATGATTAGCTTCGCTAGATACGATCTCTTATTTCTTATCTCTGCATTTTCTGTATTGTTTACAAGTGCAATATTCATAAAGAGAGATCAAGTAGCACAGTTACCAACGGGTGACTCACCAATTTAATAATGAGCAACTCAATCATATCATATGAGTGATTTGTTAGATCTTGCGCTCGCAGCGCACGGTGGGTGAAATCATTGGCAGCAAGAGGACCGGCAGTACATCCGCGATTTCGACCGGTCGAAATAACTATCATAACAAGTTCAAAATGTCAAAGCATAAATCCGCAGATTATGCTAGAAAGTTCCGAGTGATGATCTGCGAGGAGCAACTGCACCGGAGACGACCTCTATGAAAAGTACGCGCAGGGGACTTCCGCTGACCAGATCTCAAGTTGAGCGGATATTTCCGAAATTAACGCCGGCACAGATTCGTCGCATTGCAGCACGCGGACACATGCGTGCGATGCAAGGGGGCGAAGTGCTCTACGAACAGGGAGACAGAGCCGCTCCGTTTTTTGTAGTTGTCTCAGGTGAGCTCGAGGTTGTGCGCCCCTCGGTCCCCGTTGAGACCCTCGTCACAGTCTATGAACCTGGTCAGTTCACCGGCGAGGTCGGCACACTCTCCGGTCGGCGGACTCTATTCCGTGTGCGCGCCACTAAGCCAGGTAATGTGATCGAGCTTGATCGGCAACACATGCTGGCTTTGGTGCAGAGTGATGCTGAGCTGGGCCAGATCCTGATGCGGGCTTTCATTCTCCGCAGGGTTGAATTGGTGGCGGCTGGAGTGGGAGATGTGGTGCTCATCGGGTCAATGCATTCGGCGGATACACTTCGGATCAAAGAGTTCCTGACTCGCAATGGACACCCGTTCACCTTTATAGACCTCGAACGCGAACCTGATGTACAAAATCTATTAGATAGTTTCCATATTGCCACCAAAGAGATACCCGTAGTGATCTGCCGCGGCAAGATTGTGCTTCGGAATCCGACTAAGCAGCAAATTGCAGACTGCCTCGGCTTCAATGAAGCTATTGATCAAGCCCAGGTGCGCGATCTCGTCATCATCGGCGCCGGTCCTTCTGGGTTGGCTGCGGCAGTGTATGGCGCTTCCGAAGGACTCGACGTTTTAACGCTGGAAACGAATTCGCCTGGGGGCCAGGCAGGCTCGAGCTCAAGAATCGAAAATTACCTGGGATTTCCGACAGGTATCTCTGGTCAGGAGCTCGCAGCTCGTGCGTACCATCAGGCGGAAAAGTTTGGCGCGGAGATGCTCGTCACCAAGGGCACTCGACTCGACTGCGACCACAAACCTTATGTCGTCGAAGTCGAGAATGGGTCTCGAATTCCAACTCGCACTATCGTGATTGCAACCGGGGTAGAGTATCGAAGGCTGCCATTGAAAAACTTGTCCCGATTTGAAGGCGCGGGAATCTATTATAGTGCAACCTTTATGGAGGCGCAGTTGTGTGGCGGAGAGGAAGTGATTGTAGTTGGCGGAGGAAACGCGGCGGGTCAGGCTGCCGTGTTTCTAGCGGAGACTACGAAGCGCGTGCACCTGCTCGTCAGGTCGGCAGATTTGGCCAAAAGCATGTCACGCTATCTGATTCGTCGGATCGAAGAGACTGCCGCAATAGTGTTCCGGCCGTACACACAGATCGTGGCGCTTGAAGGGAGCGATCACCTCGAGTATGTTTGCTGGCAAAACAGTCGAACGGGGCAAACTCAGGGGCATAAGATAAGCCATGTGTTCGTTATGACTGGCGCTGATCCTAACACCGGTTGGCTCAATGACTGTGTCTCGCTTGACGCTAAAGGCTTCATTAAGACAGGTCCGGATCTATCGCCAGAAAATCTGAGTGCTTCACGCTGGCCCCTTGCCCGTCAGCCATATTTGCTCGAAACCAGTTTGCCCGGCGTTTTCGCGGTGGGTGACGTGAGGGCCGGCAGCATCAAACGTGTTGCATCTGCAGTGGGAGAAGGGTCAATCGCCATCTCATTGGTTCATAAAGTACTCCAGGAATAGGAAACAATATACAAAAAATGGTATAGACTTAGTCGATAGAAAATTTGCAGAAAGCCTTTCAAGACAAGGGAAATAACATTCAAAAAAACTCAGGGCATTGTCAAATCAAGTAGTTATAAAGAGTCTCAGGAAGATATGGAAAAGTCTTACATTCAGTAGCCAATTCATATCCAACAGCGTCACGGAAAACACATGCCGAATGGCCCCCTTAGCCGCCACTCAAGTAGCTGATGGTAATATGGAAACATACATTATACAGCAGGTCAAGTAGCATATGGTAACATGAACTCCTCCAATTTTAAAGGAGTAGAACAAGACACTGGAGAATCTTCAACATAAGGGAGGACCACCACTTTATACCTTGTCACCACATGATGCTCGTGCTGTATTATCCGGACTTCAGGCTGGTATTGCTGTCAAAAGGACTGCTGATATAGAGAAGCGCACTATCCCTGGCGGCCCATGGTAGTTCGACCTCCAAATACCCGCTATGATGTACTTCCATGGCTAATGGTGCATAAGCTGCTATTGTCTTTGTCAATTATACTCCTTCTCCTGAAGCAAAATATCCAGTTCCACTAGAACAGGCATATGCTGCTACAACGTGGGTTGCTCAAAATGACCAAACCATAAATGTAGATTCCTCACGTCTGGCAGTTATTGGGGACAGTGTAGGCGGCAATATGGCTGCCGATGTTACGCCACCTGCTAAAGAGCGTAGAGGACCCAAGATAAATTACCAGGTGCTCTTCTACCCAGTTACTGACGCTAATTTTGATACGCCTTCTTACATAGCATACCAGAATGGCTATCTTCTAACCCGTGAGGCTATGAAGTCAAACAAATAGGAAAGAGCCGACAGTTTCTCCACTGCAGACTCCAACTGAGCGGCTCAAGGGATTACCACCAGCACTTATTATCAATGGAGAATTTGATGTACTACGCGATGAGGGAGAGGCATATGCTCACAAACTGATAGAGGCGGGGGTCCCAGTCACAGGAGTTCGATATCATGGCACTATACATGATTTTGTAATGCTCAATCCAATTACCAATACCCCTGCTGCACGCGGAGCGATCGAACAAGCTTCACAGAAGAGTATTGTCGGATTGAGTTACCGTAATAATGCTCCCCCATATTTCTCAATCTCTGATATAGAATTATTAAAATATGTTCAAATTTTAATTTTAACTAGTTAATAATCTACGAAAAGCAATTGTAATCTTTTCGGCACTTATTGTATCGCTGCATTACACATTTGCATCACGTATGTGCTATACATCCATTATTATCTTGGGGACGTTTTTTGGGAGAATTGTAAGATTCTCGTCTTAGCATTTAGCGTATAATTTGCAGTTTTTCCACGGGCCTTCGCTTTTTCTGAACACCCGTAACGTATCTACAGTTCCTGCTCCAGATTCGAATTTTACCTTCGTACTGCAGTCTTGCTCCCCTCTTTCTGAAGGCTAACTGTTTGCTATGAGCTGGTGAACTAGATAGCCAGTTTAGTCAGGTATTTTATAAATCACAACCTTTCACATTATTAATGGTGGACTGGCAGGAACTAAGCGATGATTTGGGTTTGCATCGGTCCCAATGTTTCTCCTTTTCTTGTAAATAGTCCTATAAATTCTTAAATAGCGGTATTAAGATACTAAATACCCTAAAAGTGTCAGACAATAGAATTACTGTAACCACATTCGCGCCCGTAATAGCAGCATCGACTGTCGCATCAGTGCTTGGCCTTACATCATCAACTCATTTCAACAAGAGAGGTTATGGCCATCTTATCCCAAAAAACTATAGAACAATTATAAGCAAATTGAATTCCTCCAGGACTATACGACAACCAAATCAATTTAAACAGATTGACAATATTTTCTATTAAAAATAAAAGAGTTATGCTTGTAGAAGATGAAGCCGATATAGCAATGGCATTTAAAATCGTATTAGAATCTGATACTAGATTAAAAGTAGATTCATTTACTGAGCCTTTTACTGCTCTGCATAATTTCAAATCTGGATTGTATGA
>DASTUU010000280.1:0-1689 GCA_035759485.1 Nitrososphaeraceae archaeon | reverse complement strand
CCCCAAAAATGGCAGAATAAATCATAGGTATTCCAAATAGCAGATTAAGCGCGATGACGGTACCCAAATATTCTGCTAAGTCTGTTGCAGCTACTGCTACTTCAGTAGCCAACCAGTAAAGTATTACATAGGTTTTCCCTTAAAAAAGCCTGTTTAACCAAGTTAACTTAGCTAATGATCTGTGCGTCCCTCCAACATTGAAATGGTCTATAGCAAGAATCCCCAGGTTTAACTAACATTATCTCAAGCCAAGAAAAGAGTACCTGAAATACGACGTGTTTACAGATCATTATTGCTAAACACGTAAGAGATCTACTTACACTTAACTCGGGTAATCAAGGCTTAATAGCTCCTGAATATCTTATATATGATAACATGAAGATGGTTTATAGTACTAATTATGAAAACAAGATTGGCCCAAGCCTTATTCCTATTGGTTTGGCATTGCTAGTCATGGCATTATCTCTTACTGCAATAGCAATTATCTTCATAACATTTGGTCGTTTTCCAGGTTATGCATCCAAAATCATGGAACTACAACAAAAAAGACTTAGACAACAATATGGATTGCCACCTGCACACATTGTTACAGATCCCAAGATCCTTCAAATTCCTCCATCGCTCAGAGATATGCTCAGTACATACTACAACAATCCTAAATAAACGAAAAAGAAGCATACCAAATTAGTATAAGGAAAAATTCTATCTCAGCGTAAGAGAAAACTAGTTTCAGGAGAGTTCCAAAACGATATCGTTATTACCATTGTAGTAACTCGAAGACCGCAGGCAAGCCCTAGATTCAACTAATTCACCATTTGACCATCTATATGTGAGTCTCCTGCGACATATTCTAGCAGTTAATTAACCTTGTTAGCTATATTTTTAATATAACCTCCTTTATCATTTGTCAAGGTCAAGTTCGGTTTTCAGCCAGACATAAATAAATGGTCGCAGGTACGGCCTAGACTCAATCGGCATCGACCATCATCAGGTTGAGTCTCCTGCGGCTTTACTTAGTTCTTACTTCACTTCTTTGCTTGATGTCTTTTATGAAGTTTTCAAGTTTTCCGAGCGTCTTAGGTTGTAAATGGTGTTCTATACCTTCAGCGTCTTTGTTAGCTGTATCCTCATCTACACCTATAATTTTTAGAAATTCTGCAAGTAAACCATGTCTCTCGCGAATATTCTTCGCCACGAGAGTTCCCTTGTCTGTGAGCCTTATTCCTCTGTACTTTTCATAATTTAGATGTCCACTTTCATTTAGTTTCTGTACCATCTTGGTTACACTTGGAGAACTAACGTTGAGGTATTCAGAGATGTCTATTGTAGTAGCATAACCCTTGTACTGAATTAGTTCATATATGACTTCCAAGTAATCCTCCATTCTTGCAGTTCGATAGTCTTCCTCCTTTCTTACATGATTAGCATAACGGATCGATTCGAGTCTAGTATCTTTCGGTAACATTGATCCGTTATTCAAACTACTGCTAACCATTTATTATTACTATTTTAACTTATTTATTGCTTCTCCTAGTATTACCTCATAGTTATATGAGTAAACCTGTTTATTAGCACTACTATCGCAAACAGCTATTGTAAATATATTCATTGAGACGATTTTCTTATTTTAGACATCGTAGGGCAGCGCTTGAACTACTTCCCATTATTCTTTAGTACCTTGACATCCCC
>DASTUU010000279.1:0-11732 GCA_035759485.1 Nitrososphaeraceae archaeon | reverse complement strand
TTTTAAATCCTCCTCGAGGAGGATTTAGCGCAAACCATGGCTTTATCACTTGCAGGCTCGAAAACCTTACTTTGTCTTCCGCTATATCTGAGGCGAGAGCATCAATACTATTGTATGGTCCAGCTTCTTGTAAAACTGGTTTGGAACCCCTCGTCTTGCCTCTTTTTTCTATTAATTCCTTCACCAGACCTGCGTCAATATGAGACCAGGCTACAAATTCCTTGATCTTCCTCAACATACCTAGGGATTCTGGTGTCTCAGGCAATATAGTTGCCCAGAATTTTTTGTATAAGTTGAGACTATTCAGAGTATATTTAGCCCAGTGTGGAATGTTGACGCTTCCTTTTATCCGAAGAACGATAAAAGCCATACCTAAGGTCATCCCATGATATATGTACTTCTAATAGCATTGAAAATAGCTTTAGTAGTAGACATCATTGTATTCGTGGATCCGAATGATTTTGTCCATGCATCCTTTAGACCCGCTAATTTGAGAAGATTCCTAATATTCTCCCCAGCCACCAGCCCCAAACCTCTCGGACCAGGAATAATTTCTATCGTCACGCTTCCGCCTTTTCCTCTAACCCTAAAAGGAATTGAATGTAATTCAGCGCACCGACACTCCCAACTGCCACAGCCTAGCTTGACAGGTATAACATTCAGATATGCAGCATTTGTTGCTTTATCTATTGCTATTCTCATTTGCGCTGCCTTGCCTTTTCCTAGTCCAAACCATCCTGCTTCATTACCAATTGCTACTAATGCATCAAAACGTGTCATTTCCCCAGCATCAGTTTGTTTTTGGACAATACCCACGTGAACCACTTGAGTTTTCATATCCGGGATCAGATGTTTCACTATTTCATACTCGTGAATCCTCATACCGTTCTCATATACTTGCTCCATAGAGTTGACTTTACCCTCAAGTATTAGACTTCCTAGCCTCGTCCTAGGCTTCCACTCTCCCCCTTGTTCCTGCTGTTTAGGATATCGACTCATATTACTCTCCTACTTCCTTGGAGAGAACCGCTAGAACGTTGGACATTTGCATGTTCCCTATTGTGTTCATTGCGGCTTTCCGCCCAAAATCAGTGCTGCTATCTCTTTTACATGTATTTGATAATTTTCAGGAACTAGGCCCTCTCTAATAATAGAGGAAAAACTCCGATTGTATTTGTCTATATCTTCTGACTTTATTTTAAGTGCGTATTCTGCAATATGTTGACCGTTAAGCCGATGTTCCGGAGGAAATGATTCAGATGAGATCGGAATATTTACTCCTGCTTGGACAATTCCTTTCATACATGCCGCTATTCTACTGGTAAAGGGCTTATTTCCCATGTATGGTACGGCTTTATTGATACCTTTTTCTAAAGCCTTTTTACCAAGCAAAGCACCGGCTAGGTAGCACGCAGGCAGACTATTCAAAGACCCTTTCCAACCATATCTTCGAAGTTCTCTGCTATAAGCAGAAACTTTTACTACATCGCCTAGAATTTCAGGTTTTAGAATTTGCGCAATCAGATTCTGATTGGTTATTTTGATCGTTACAAAATTTTGCCTTCCCAAAAGCATGGCTTCTCTTTTGCGGTAATTGGTTTTATCAGTACGAATTCTCTTTAAAGTATGAACATAACTCATAATGGTTCTCCGTTAACAATTGAAACCCTGACGAGCAAATAGACTTATAAACGTTTTATCTTGCTCATATAGCAGACTACTTATTGAAAAGAAGAGACTATCTTTTGTTTCTTCGAAGAGATATTGTAGCGGCAAATGCACCTGCTCCAATCCCATTATCTATATTCATTACTGCCATGCCTAAAGTACAACTTTGCAACATTGTTCCAAGGGATGCGACTCCATTAGAATAAAAACCATAACCGGTCGAAGTAGGAACAGCTATCACTGGGATATCAACAAGCGAAGAGACCACACTTGGCAATGCCCCCTCCATTCCCGCAATAACAATAATGGCGTCTACATCTTGCGATATCATTTCCTTTAGCACCGGAAACAATCTGTGTATTCCGGCTATGCCAACATCATAAGATATTAGTGTGCTACATCCCATAGCCTTGGCCATCAGTCGAGCTTCTTCAGCTACTCCGATATCAGCTGTACCGGCTGTCATTATTCCGATTTTTGAGTTATCATAGTTCGTCAGAAATGAAAAACTCCTTGAGACAAGCATAGTTGAACTCCTTCTCCCCACTTCAATCTTGAGCCGCTTTCTTTTGAGTGCAGAATAAAGTTTAGAGAAGTGATTTTCCTTAATTCTACTTATTAGTACACCGTCCTTTTTCTCAAGCATACAGAGAGCAATGCGAATTACGTCTTTAGGATCTTTTCCTTCTGATAATATTACCTCTGGCGTGAGTTTTCTTATGTCCCTACCTATGTCTATCTTTGCCAAGTTGTCTCCTATCGATTCCACTGAAAACAGCGAAATATCCTTTAGAGCCTTAGTCACGGTTATCTCTCCTCTGCTTAGTCTGGTGAGAATATCCGTGAGGTTCAACGCGTTCAAGTAAAAATTTTAATAAGAATAGTCATTCTTATTTCAATCCTATTGACTCAATAGCTTTCTTCACGTCTAAAATCCCTTTATCAAATATTTTCTTTTCGTCTTCATCTAGGTTTAGCTCAATAATTTTGTCGAGTCCATCGGATCCAATGACAGCCGGCACCCCAATACATAGATTGTGGACTCCATATTCTCCTTCTAAAAAAGCAGAAACGGGAATAACCGATTTCTTGTCTCTAATAATAGCCTCAGCAATGGTGGCTATCGCATTTCCCGGAGCATGGATGGTTGCACCTTTGGTAGAGATGACCTGAGCGGCAGCATTTTTGGTTTTTTCAAAGATTTCTTTGGATTGCCATTCTGACAAAAATTCCTGTAACGGGATCCCAGCTATTGAAGAGAACCGAACTAGGGGAAGCATATTTTCTCCATGCTCACCGATAACCATAGCGTGAATAGATCCCCTCGAAACTCCAAGAGCTTCAGAAATAAAACTCTTGAAGCGCGATAGATCCAGCGTGCCGCCCATACCCATAACCCTATTCTTTTTAAATCCCGTCCGTTTTAATGCTACAAAAGTCATAGGATCCAGAGGATTTGTTACAACTATGAGTTTGCAATCTTTAGTATATTTTCGAATCTTTTCAGCAACATCTCCTACTATTCCCGAGTTAGTCTTTAGTAAGTCCATACGTGTCATTCCAGGTTTCCTAGCAACCCCTGCGACTAGAACAACTATATCGGATCCTTGCATATCATGATAATTATTACTTCCTCGGACATAACAGTCAATACCTCTTTCGGACAGTTGGTGATTTAAGTCCATGGCTTCTCCTTGAGGCAATCCTTGCACTATATCAAGAAGAAGTAGGTCATCTAATTCTCTAAGTCCGCAGTTTAGCGCTGCTGATGCCCCGACCCTTCCAGAGCCGACAATGGTTATAGTCATTCACAAAGTCAGTCCAAATTTAACTTATAAGTCTTACAAGTCCTGAAAATATAGAAAACATGTAACAATATTGGAAGTGGGTTTTATTTTTGTCAAGCATCCTTCCCTCAAATCCTATTACCTTTCAATATCTGCAGTAAAGTGTCGTATAAATAAGAATACCTCTCTATGACTTCAATGGGAAACATCGCTGTCGTCGATTGCCAGATGAGCGGTATATCAGGTGATATGTTGCTCTCCAGTCTAGTAGATGCAGGTGCAAATAAAAAGAAGGTCGTTTCTGCAATTTTTGAATGCCAGAATTTCCTTAAAGGAAGTACCATTTCAGAAGTGAACTTCAAAAAGAAGATAGTTGGTGATTTCAGAGCTACCCAACTTGTCCTAAAATATCGAGATGGAGTCCCTGTCCGCAAGGGAATCGAAATCTACGCTTCGCTTTCTCAATGCTGTGAGCGTATAGGATTAGCTGCCAGGGCAAAGGTGTTTGCCTTGGATACGATGAAAAAAATTATACTGGCAGAAGCAACTATTCACGGCCAGCTATTCAGCAGTGTTCACTTGCATGAAGCTTCAAGCATAGATACATTCGCTGACTTGATTGGCTGTGCTGTAGCCTTAGACGACTTAAAACTTTTCCATTCTAAAGTTTATTCCACTAGAGTTGCGGTCGGTTCTGGACAATTTAACTTCTCTCATGGATCTGTTCCTAATCCAGGTAACGCCATTATAGAAATCTTTAAGGGATTGCCTTTTACACTGTTTGGGAACAATTTAGAGGAAGAATTAACTACTCCCACGGGAGCAGCATTATTGGTTACTCTGTGCAGCAACGGGCTGGATTATTATCCTGCTATTAGTCCGGAGAAAGCTGGGTATGGTGCTGGACGAAAATCTTTGAACAATGTACCCAATATTTTGAGACTCCTTATTGGAAGGTCGCCGTTATCCTTAGATGCCAATACAGATACTGTTTTCGTGATTGAAACGAAAATCGACGATATTTCAGGTGAAATAATGGGTAGCTTAATAGAGCAAATGGATAAGTTGGGGGCCCTAGACATATCAGTTCTTCAAGGCTTGTCAAAAAAAAACAGGCCAGCTTATAATGTCAAAGTAATCTCTGATATTAGACATTTAGATATTATTCTAGAGGCTCTTTTCGCAGAGTCGGGTACATTGGGAGCACGCATCCAAGAAGTAAAGAGGATAGTTCTGACAAGAAATCTCATTACAACTTCAATGCTGATAAATGGCAAGTCCTTTAATATTCGAGTAAAAATCGCAAGAGATCTTAGGGGAGACATCATTAACATCAAGCCAGAGTTTGAAGATATAAAGATTATATCTCGGGCCATGGGCTTGCCAACAAAGAGGATAATGGATTTGGTAAAGGCAGAAACGATTCAACGATTCGGAGAGACCTAAATTGCATACAGAGAAAAAGAATTTGCATAAAATAATGGAATGGTTCATGAAGAATAAAAAGCCAGTTATTGTGGCGCTTTCTGGGGGTGTGGACAGCGCGGTAGTCGCGTTGGCTGCAAAGAAAGCTCTTGACTGTGGCGCCATTGCCGTAACCGCTAATTATAATACTTTGTCTAATGACGAGTTGGATTCGGCTAGAGGTGTCGCTTGTGAGTTAAATATTACTCATAAAATTATAGGTTACAATGAGCTTGCTAATTCTGTCTTTACAAGAAACGATACCCTAAGGTGTTATCATTGTCGAACCGAGCTAGCCGCCCATCTTGTAGAAGAAGCAAGAAAACAAGGAGCTCGTTTAATAGTTGATGGTACACAAATGGACGATCTGCTGGATGTCAGACCAGGTATCAGAGCATTAAAGGAAATGGGGATAAGAAGTCCCTTAGTTGAGTGTGGGATCTATAAAACCCAAATTCGAGCAATGGCCCTACAGTTTGGTCTTTCTGTCCATAATAGACCTTCAAACTCGTGTTTAGCATCAAGGATTCCGACTGGGATGACTATTACATACGAAAAATTGAGAAGAATTGAAAATGCAGAAACTATCGTGAAAGCAGTCTTTGCTGTGTCTCAGGTTAGGGTGAGAGATCATGGCAATATTGCAAGGATTGAGGTCTCGAAGGAGGAATTAAGCAAATTGTTTGACACTACTAAACTTGACATCTTAGACCTACAAATCAAAAAGCAAGGGTTTAGTTTTGTAACCATTGACATTGGCGGATACAAATCAGCGAATCTTTCTATTTCAACTTCTGCCCTGGAAATGAAATGAGTCTAAATACGCACAGAAGCAAGATCTATTTGGACAATGCCGCGTCCACGCCGATTGCGGATGAAGTTATCCAAGAGATAATTCCTTATCTAACTACCCACTACGGTAACCCATCGTCGCTCCACTCGTTTGGATATGATTGTACAAAGGCCATAAATTTAGCAAGGAAACGGGTAGCTTCATTAGTAGGAGCTAAACCGTCGGATATAATTTTTACTGGCAGTGGAACAGAAGCAGATAACATTGCCATAAAAGGAGCGGCATATTATGCACGAAAAAAGGATCCCCGCAAAAACCACATTGTAACAAGCGCTATTGAGCACGACGCTGTGATGGAATCTTGTCTGGAACTGGAAAGAAATGGGTTCAAAGTGTCCTACTTGCCAGTGGACCGTGACGGATTAGTTGACGCAGGGAAGCTTGAAGAATCCATCTCAAAAGAAAAGACTGCTGTCGTAAGTATCATGCTAGCTAACAATGAAATCGGAACCATACAACCTATACAAAATTTCGTAAGGATAGTACGCCGAAGATCAAATGATACCCTTTTTCATACTGATGCTGTGCAAGCACTCGGAAAGATCAGTATTAACTGTAATGAATTGGGTGTAGATTTGATGGCGTTCTCATCACATAAGATAAACGGACCCAAAGGAGTGGGCGCGCTGTATTTGAGAGAAGGCTCAAAGGTTTACACCATAATTTCAGGCGGTGGACAAGAAAAGTCTTTGCGATCGGGAACCGAAAACGTCCATGGGATTGTTGGCTTTGGAAAGGCCTGTGAACTGATGCTGCAGAGGTCTGACAAGATAAACAGGGATATCAGCCAATTACGTGATCAGCTAGTAAAGAAAATAATTACTGAAATACCCATGGCGCGTTATAATGGCCCGTCTGACTCAAACCTCAAAGTCCCAAATATTGTGCATTTTACATTTTTTGGAGTTAACGGAGAGGACTTGCTCATGAAGCTTGATGAACATGGAGTGGCAGCCTCGACTGGTTCTGCATGCTCGGTTAGAAGACAGAAGGAGTCACATGTTCTAAGAGCAATGGGTTTTAGTATGCCAGAGATTTCAGGTTCTCTCAGATTAAGCCTAGGTCCTCAAAACACGAAAGAAGAGATTGGCCATGCTGTACTAATCTTAAGAGCAATAATTGAGGAATTACGTGAGTTTTCTCCCTTAAAATATACACTTAACCGAAATCGTTATAATGACAATATTCGTGGAGGTTAACTATGTCCAATAAGCCTGCCTCAAGCATTGGAACAGGAGTAGAGGCGCCTGATTTTGAACTGCCTGATATTGACATGAAAACTCATAAACTATCAAATTACAGAGGTAAAAAACTGGTGCTAGCGTTCTTTCCAGCGGCAGAATCTCCTGTGTGTACATTGGAAATGTGCAGTTTCAGAGATTCTCTAAAGGACCTGATGGAAATTGGCGCGCAGGTAGTCGGCATCTCAGTGGATGGTCCATTTGCGAACAAGATTTTCTCGCAAAACAGGCAATTGAACTTCCCGTTATTAAGTGACTATAAAAGGGAAACAATAAGTAAATACGGTATCGTAATGAAAGATCTCGGGAACTTGAAAGATTATAATGCAGCAAAGCGAGCGATCTTTATTATCGATACAAATGGAATAATTCTCTACAAATGGGTCTCAGATAACCCTTTGATTGAACCCAACTACGAAGAGATAAAGTCAAGACTCAGAAAAGAAAAATAAAATTTTGTAGTTTTAAGGATGGAATACATATTCCCAACTCTTTATTGAATGTGGCTATATGCTATTCCAGTACAGCCACAACGTCGTATCTGGCGACCGTCGCACCTTGACTCACTTTAATCTGCTTAATATTGCCATCTTTATGAGCCTTTACTGCAACCTGCATTTTCATTGACTCCAACACAACTATTGGGTCCCCCTTTTTAACTTGGCTGCCTACCTGTGTTACGATATTAACTACCCTACCGGGAATCTGACTCATAATGTTCTTCTCTCCGCCTTCTCCTCTTTCCTCTGCAGATAGAGACTCTTTGAGTATCTCTTGGATGCGTGGATACCTGTTTATGACTATTAGACTATCGTCAATCAAGAGCCTAGTTTCATGGGTCTCTGACCGGACTATCTTTGCTCTATGATACTTTTTATCCATGATGAATTCTATCTCGTTACCGATCATTTTCAGCAATAAGATTTCATAAGCGCTGCCGTCTATCCTTATGGTTAGAGTAGCTCGACCTGTAGTCCGAACCACTTCAGCATTTCGCGTTTCTTTCATACCGCCGACTCCTAGTTCCAAATCATAATCTCCTCTGGGCATTCAATGTAAGGCCGGTCCAAGCTGAGGATGACTTGTGGGAATGTGTACTCACTTTTTTGGGGTTTGTGTGTTGAGCGAATTCTGAATGTATCAAGAAAGCCGCCACACCAGCGTCTAAATGTTTCCTAGTCTCTTTTCGAGAAGCTTCAACCATTTTCGCTATTAATCCATATCGTTCCAAATAATCTGTTGAAAGCCTTCCTTGTATGAAGTTCGGTTCGTCCAATATTGTTTTGTAAAGAGGAATAGTAGTGTTAACGCCTTCTATTCTAAATTCCTTAATGGCTTCTCGTTCCCTGATGCGAGCTTCTTCAAAGTCCCTTCCCCATGCGATAAGCTTTGCGACTAAGGAATCATAATAACCAGACACAGTGCAACCCGGATAAAGATATGAATCAACTCTTATACCAGGACCATAAGGCAGGTTACAGTCGGGAACAAGACCAACGGACGGAGCAAATTCGAGAAATGGATCTTCGGCATTAATCCTACACTCTATTGCTGCACCCCGCATCTTCAGTTGCTCTTGTCTAAAATCGATTTCCTCACCCTGGGCTATTAGTATCTGAAGTTTTACTAAGTCTAAGCCGGTAACTAATTCAGTTACAGGATGTTCTACCTGAAGCCTTGAGTTTATTTCGATAAAGTAAAATTTTCCGTCTGGGCCCCGAAGGAATTCGGCTGTTCCCGCGTTAAGATAATCCACTGCCTGTGCGGCTCTGACTGCTATTGCGCCTACTTCTTCTCTTGTTTTAGCATCAACTACTGGTGATGGAGAAAACTCTATAAGTTTTTGATGCCTTCTTTGGATTGAACACTCCCTTTCAAAAAGATGTCTTCCATTCCCATGAGAATCTAGCAATAGCTGGAATTCAATGTGTCTAATATTTTCTAAATATTTCTCTACAAAAAGAGCTGATTTTCCAAATGCGGCCTTAGATTCTGCTGAGGCCATTTCGAATTCCTGTTTGAGCTGTTCTTCGTTGGAAGCCATCCTAATGCCTCTGCCGCCTCCTCCAAATGCAGACTTTAGTAATACAGGATATTCCGCTTCTGCAGCGATATTCAGAGCTTCATCAACATCGTTTACTGTGCCGTCGCTTCCAGGTACTGTGGGAACCTTGGCCCTCTTCATTATTTTTTTGCATTTCATTTTGTCACCTGTCAACTCCATGGCTTTGCTCTTGGGTCCAATAAATATGATATTTTCCTTCTCACACCTTTCTGCAAAGCCTTCATTTTCTGACAAGAATCCGTATCCAGGATGAATGGCATCTGCTCCTGCCAGCTTGGCGGTTTCAATGATCTTGTCTATATGTAGATAGCTCTCTGATGGCTGGGCCGCACCTATGTGATAGCACATATCAGCAGATTTTACATGAAGTGATCTTACATCCTCGTCTGAGTAAATAGCGATTGATTGGATTGACATGTG
Source organism: Nitrososphaeraceae archaeon (assembly GCA_035759485.1). GTDB lineage: Archaea > Thermoproteota > Nitrososphaeria > Nitrososphaerales > Nitrososphaeraceae > TH5893. The sequence goes on along the minus strand of DASTUU010000279.1, from coordinate 2,234 downwards.
TCTGCATGCACGTATGATTCTCAATGCAATTTCACCCCTATTGGCTATCAAAATACTAGAAATTTTTGAGATTTTCCATCACTTCCTAGAGATTGATGTTTCCATGCTTCTTGGGTGGTCTTATTTCTCTTTTGTTTGCTAGGCTCTCTAGGGCGCGAATGATAAAAGGCCTGGTTTCCATAGGATCTATAACGACATCTATGATACCCTTTTCTGCTGCTATATAGGGGTTGGCAAACTTGTTTCTATACTCAGTGGCTAGTTTTTTCTTTATAGCCGACGCATCTGGAGACTGTTTTAGATCTTTCCGATGAATAATAGTAATTGCTGCTTCAGGCCCTAAAACGGCTATTTCGGCGGTTGGCCAGGCGTAATTAATATCAGCCCTAAGATTTTTGCTTCCCATGGCGATATAAGCGCCGCCATATGCCTTTCCTATGATGCATGTTATTTTGGGTACTGTGGCCTCACAGTAGGCAAACAAAAGTTTGCTGCCATGTCTAATAATACCATTATGCTCCTGGTCTGCTCCGGGAAGGTAACCAGGGGTGTCTACTAGAGTAACAATCGAGATATTATAGGCATCACAGAATCGTATGAATCGTGCGGCCTTATTTGAAGAGTTAATATCTAATGCACCGGCCAAATATGATGGTTGATTGGCAACGATTCCAATAGATCTACCGTTCATTCGTCCAAAACCTACCACAATATTCTCAGCAAATAGTTCGTGGACTTCCAGAAATTCTCCTTCATCTACTATCGCGCTTATTATTCTTTTCATATCATATGGTTGATATGGATTCTCAGGCAACACATTTACGAGATTTGGATCTACTCGATTAGGGTCATCATTGTTTTCAGTAAGGGGCGGCTCCTCCGTATTATTTTGAGGTATGTAGGACAGCAATCTTTTAATTTTATCCATACATTCAAATTCGTTTCTAACAGCAAAGTGTGCAACACCCGACTTTGACGCGTGTGTTCGAGCCCCCCCTAGCTCCTCAAAAGAGACATCTTGGCTTAGAACTTCCTTTACGACTTCAGGTCCTGTGACAAACATTTGACCGATATTTTCTACCATAATAACAAAGTCTGTCATCGCAGGAGAGTACACAGCGCCTCCAGCACATGGCCCTATGCTTGCAGTAATCTGAGGTATAGAGCCTGAAGCAAGAGTATTATGGAAGAATATATCTCCATATCCGTCTAAGCTCAGCACGCCCTCTTGTATTCTTGCGCCGCCCGAATCGATTATACCGATTAGTGGAGCACCAACCTTCAAAGCTTTTTCCATTACCTTGACTACCTTTCTACCCGCCATTTCGCCAAGTGAACCTCCCAAAATTGTAAAGTCATACAAGTATGCAAATACGAGTCTTCCACTGATACGACCGAATCCAGTTATTACCCCATCGCCATAAAATTTTTGGCTCTCTGGCTCTCCTCTGTTGGTGACGTATTTGTCAATTTCTACAAATGTCATAGGATCCATCAAGAGGTCAATTCTCTCCCGGGCAGTCAACTTTCCCTTTGCATGTTGAGCGGCGATCTTCTCTTTGCCTCCGCCTACCTCAGACGCTCTCTTCAGGTCATACAATCTCTTAATTTTCTCCTCATGCATGACGGTGTAGATATTCCGAAAAGATAGGTATATAAATTGATTAGAATGCAGGAATGGGTTATTCCGAAGCCTCCGAGTCTATCTCTTGCACTTTGATGTTATCAGAATATACTACTCTCTAAGCCCGCTTCTGCCTCCGCGAGCTCGGCGGAAGTAATTCATCCCAAGGTTGTAGTTCTCATAAAGTGACCTCAGATTTTCTATCTCCTCTTCAAACTTTTTGACATCAGATGAGTTGCCGTGTTGGCTCTTCAACTGTTCTAATATTTTATTCTTGTCAAGGATTAGTTTCCCTAGATTGCGTTCGTATTCGCTGGCCAACTGGTGAAGTTAGACATTCGCCTTAATATTCTTTGCTGCTTTCGAGGTTTGAAAGAGACTCTTAAGTATCGATGGTGGGCGACAGGCTAGGAGAAGCACGCTATGCATACGCGCACATTGGGCTCACTTGTATAGAGGATCCAATGTTAATGTAGTGCTCACCATCCAACAGGTTTTTCGATGTGGGTTCTCGGGTAAAACACAACATATTATCTAAAATCTGTAGAACGTGAGGCGTGTTACGAGTGAGAATTTTCCGATTACATATTGTATCATTATTTTGATAATC
>DASTUU010000278.1:0-2638 GCA_035759485.1 Nitrososphaeraceae archaeon | reverse complement strand
ATGTACTCGTGCTATACACTGCGCAAAATGCATGCTTCAGGTGGCGCATAGGGGAATAAATCCGATTTTGAATCAATATGACTGCCCCCAAATGAATATAAGGATAGGAATAGATGTAGGCGAAAATGCAGTAATACAGAGTGGTTGGGACATTCATCCTACCTGATCAATAATAGCATGAACAAGAAAGGTCAGCCTCTTGTCAAGAAGCCAGTTTATGACGTTTTAGGCTATAATACAAATCTCGCAGTAAAAATGACTGCACTCGCCAATCCTAATCATATGATAGTAGGCCAACTAGTTTATGATGCTTTGGACGACAACCAAAAATCGATATTTCAGAAGCTTGTTATAAGCCCAGAAACATGGAATTATGTTAACAACAATAGTGGAGGAAATAGATACAATGTTTATACAAACAAGTGAAGTGACCATCTAATTGCAGTGAAACTGCCTTCAATTAAAAGAAAGCTATAAACTCTGTGATAGACTACTTTGGTCTACCATCTCCATTTTCCAGTCTATCTGACGTAAAACTGGCCTAAAGAGTTGGTCTATCTGAATCAAGGAGAGCCGAAGTGAAATATTTTTAGTCTCACTATATGGCACACAAACAAAAGTTTCTACTTTTTGATGTTTTTGATCCATCTTTGTGCTAACTCTAACAGTTCTTAGCCTCGCTTTGCTGTCATAGTTACTATTAAGTCTATGAAATCGTGCCTTATTCTTACAAGCTAGTTTGGTTCGGAAAGTATTAATTCTTAAGAGAGCCGCAATCAAATCCAGCTCGTTCGACATCGTTATCATCACAATCAGCTACGACAGTTGTCTCCTATCATGTGAAAAAAACGCAGGTTAATATATTATTACCACAATGGATAATTCGAATAGTCAATTGGGTCAGTCGCAGGAGATTCAGTACTTTGGGGGAACCTGACTGAGTCTTGTCCTGCGACTGTATCTTAACTAACAAATAAGACAGTATTAAAATATACTTAACAACCTCAATTGACTACTAATCCATAAAACATTTTAAGACAAAACCGCAGGAGACTCAACCAAAATGAATGAAGCAAGCCTGGAATTAGTGGTCGAGTCTAGGACCAGCCTACGACATTTTTATATCAATGTAAAAGGTTTATTTCCTATACAGTACTATACAATATGGTACCATTACACGACTTGAAGATAGTTTATCATTGTTTTTCATGCAAGAAAGATTTTGTGGATATCGATCTAGCCAAGGAGCATTCTAAATCTTTACATCATGAACTGGTCGAGGAAACTCAACGAGCCCGTGATGACGATCAATCACTCTTGATGTAAACCGCATCCTCTTTTTATTTTGGAAAAGTATAAGAACATAAGGTGTGATAGCAGAATAATCTTCTATAGCAGTTATATATACAATTATATACAAAGAAATAATGGAGTCAGACATACAACTATTAGAATTGGCTCCGGGCATAAAGGATGCTCTGATCAGGTCAGGATTTTTAACAATTAAGTCTGTACTCAATAATACCACAGCGGGTATTGCCGACAAAGTAGGAGTCGATTTGTATATAGCACAAATTATTTTGCAGGAAGCCAAAAGGGTAGAGGAAGAAATGACTAAGGTGTCTGCTCCGCTTGATGTTAGTATTGCGACTCCTACAGCAGTAGGCGTCATTGAGAAGAAAGAGCTAGAGCCTGTATAATAAAACCTTCCTGTCATGAGTAACGCAAAACCGCACTCAACCTTGTATAATAGTGTTATAGTCTCGCCGTCGAACATCCAGCGCTAGCAGTTATCATAATATGGTAGAGCCAGAGCAGAAAGACGACATAGTTAGCCCATCTTATAATATGCTCCCTATATGCAAATGCCAAAAAATTTACTGTTAAGTAATTTCGATTCTAGTTGATTCTGGAATTGGAATTCTTACTGTAAGGACACCATCAGCATACTTTGCTGTACTAACCACTTTTTCACTATCTTTAACTGAAATAGGCAATGCTATCTTTTTATGTACTCTAATAGGTCTGTTTTTGTAGTAGGCAACTCCCATACGCTCTTCTTCTGATTCTTCCCTTTTGGCTTGAATGGATAGTATGTCTCCTTCTATAATTCTTAGATTGATATTATTTTTTGTAAAACCAGGTCAACTCTAACAACTAAATCATTATCCTCCTCGGATATATCTATGGCTGGATTGACAAGTTCGTAGAATCTTCTTGATATCTCACCTAACTCCTTAGTTATCTCCCAAACCATACACATATTCTATATTATATCATACAACCGTATTAACTATTTATTTCTCTTAGAGGACTATAAATGGCCCTTCACTTAACAATAATACATACAGTATAAACTATGAATTTCGCTCTTTTTACTCCTCCTCTACAGTAGACGATGAACCACCTATATTTACTCTTTCACTTCTCGCTTCTTCACTTACTTGTCTTTTTTCACTTACTGGCTTTTTCTTTACGCTTATGCTAGTAGCAAGATGGGGTGGTAGCGTCATTAGCAATTTATGTTCTTCAGAATCAGGATCGCTTAGAATGTCGAAGTCATGATTGTTAGAGGTACTTACCTGCATAAGTCTATGTGCTTTTTGTTGATATAAGAGATAATCAAAATGCTCAAAGA
>DASTUU010000277.1:0-3667 GCA_035759485.1 Nitrososphaeraceae archaeon | reverse complement strand
AGATACAACCAGAACCTCTTCTGGATGTTAATGTGGCTGGTGCAGTTGAAAGATGTATGTGCGGAATCGCAATATCTACGGATATACCAGGACACACATACGTTTTTCTATACTATACAGAAGCTGAATCAGCAGATAGAGATGATATGACAGACGGAAAAGCTCCATTAGGTAATCGTTTATACAGATATGAACTTGTTAATGATAAATTAGTAAATCCCAAACTGCTTCTAGACCTTCCTGCTAATCCTGGGCCACGTCATAATGGCGGCAAAATCATAATCGGACCTGATAACAATTTGTATATTACAGTTGGAGATGTTGATGGCTCATTTAAAGAGGAAGATACAGAGACTCAGGCTCAGAATTATCCTAATGGGGCAGATCCTGACGGAAGAAGTAGCATCCTAAGAATTACCCAAGATGGTAACCCAGTACCCAATAGCGGTATTATAGGGGACGAATCCCCTCTTAACATGTACTATGCTTATGGTTTGAGGAATAGTTTTGGTATAGATTTTGATCCTGTGACTGGGAATATGTGGGATACAGAAAATGGACCAGGCAATAGTGATGAAATTAATCTCGTGCTAGCGGGATTTAATAGTGGGTGGCAACAGGCCATGGGTCTTGCAGCAGAGGAAGAGGCCAATGATGCATTTAATCCTGATGACTTAGTTAATTTTGACGGAAAAGGAGCCTACAGTGACCCAGAACTTGTATGGAGAAGTACAGTAGGTCCTACTGCACTTATATTTTTGCATTCAAATAGATTAGGACCACAATATCAAAATGACATGTTTGTAGGCGAAGTTCATAGCGGTAGGCTTTACCATTTTAAATTGAACGAAGAAAGAACAGATTTAATTTTGCCTGAATCACTTGCGAACACTAGAGTAATAGAAACACCTAATGACCCTAGCCTTGATGAAATAACATTTGGAGAAGGTTTTGGTGGAATTACTGATCTTGAAGTTGGACCCGATGGCTATCTATATGTAGTATCAATTGGCCAGGGCAAGATTTTCAAAATAGTTCTAGCAGGAGACGGATAATGTTTCAACACTCAAAATTTTTGTTTTTAGTTGCTAAGCTGTTTATTGGCAATCCACACTATTGCAGATTATAAATCTATGCTACCCTATCTACTTTTGCTTATTTTATCAAAATGACACATATATGGGATATTATAGATTTAATGGCATGAGTAACGATTTATTTACGATTTATTTATTTATTTTTTGATCCTTGCAATTTCAGATTAATAGTCCGTCTTAGTTCATCATCTCTTTTATTTGAATAATCAATTCCAAGTATATTAGCTATGTCTTCAAGTTTTTCTCTTTCTGGATTTGGACTTGTATTTATTTCTTGAGACTTTGCCATTTCTAATTCTCTTCTTATCTGAATTCTAGCCTTTTCATATTCTGCTGTCACTTTACCAACGCTTCTAGCTAACTCTGGCAGTTTCTTTGACCCAAATATTAATACCAAAAATATAATAATGATAATTATCCATTCAGTTCCGCTGACTCCAACTATCTGCATTATTGGAGCGGTCAAAGGGCTCAATTTTGTCTAATGTATAAGAGATAATCTATTCTAATCTTGAAAGCTGTATTAAAGGTATGATTAACAAAGTTACAGATTCAGTTAACAAAGTTATCTTAACTTAATGGAGGACCGCGAAAGGATAAAATATATTATGCTATATATTATTATGCGAACATCATTATGCAAATTCAGTTATAGTGAGTTAATGGGTCGTGAATTATCTTACATGATTTTAATTAATGTATTGCGATGTTATTCTAGCTATATTACTCTTCTTAATGTCTCTTCCTATTAAAAAAAGGGATAAAATCTTGAGAGTATGTCAGACCACATTACTATTATCTGACAGTCACACTTCCAGTCATCCAAGGATGTAGGATACACAAGTAATCATAGGTTCCTGGTTTTTCAAATGTGACAGTAAATGTGTTACCAGAACCAGGATATTGCTGTTCTAATCCATTTGGAAGAAACCAGCCGGAGTTGACGTATTTCTCTGTCCCTGTCATGTCATAGCTAGCGTTAGGACTCATATGTTTGACATTACCTTGAGCATCAATTACAACTGGATTAAATGATCTAGCGTTTAATGCTATCAGAGTATTCATTCCGCTTCCGCTTTTACCAGGTATCAATATTGGCTCATTATTGGAACCAACAGGTAGGGGAATAAACTCTGCTTTATTTAAAACATCAAGTGGCCCCTGTCATAGTATTGTTATCTAGTACAAAGGTAACAGTATGTGGTTCTGCTACTTCTGTGGGATTGTACCATGTAATGCTTTCTCCAGTGTTAATTTCTATCTCTTGAGGAAGAAAAATAGTCCATGGAGCAGTAGCATTACCTCCGCCTGCTTGTATCCTTACTCCATTTACTGTTGCTGTTGTTGCTGTAGTTATAGTACTTGTTGCGTTTGCAGTAAAGATGATCATATGCACAAGCGAAATCGCCAGTAGTATTGATGCAAATACTAGTATTAGAACAATAGTAAATACATTCACAAAAGATAGAGTAGAAGGGAAGTACATAAGCGGCCTGTTTAAAATAGTTAGAGCTATCTTTTCTCATGCAAATCTCAGCATCTATTGCTTCATGTCTGGTCCTAAAAAATTGGCAAAAACAATCATGGCTTTGAGGCTCTGATTTTATTCTTGATCTACAGCAACTATGTCATAGAGAACATGATGAGAAAAATTCATTTATATCCATAATGAAGTTCTACAAATAACTGAACTTGTGAAGTCAATCAAGGAGCATATAGGATTTGTTGTAGCCGCAGGAGCACCGCCATTGAGTGGCCACTTAATGAACGCAACAGCAGCTATAACGAAAATTGCAGCAGCTGAGGCAGCTGAGGTTAGACAAATCTGGATGAACCAAGAATATTTGGATACATTGACGATATTTGCAGCTGCCGCCGCAAAAACATCTACAGTGCGTTTGGGTACTGCAATTGTACAGACCTATCCACGCCACCCGTTGGCTTTGGCCCAGCAGGTTTTGGTTTTGAATGATATTGCACCAGGCCGATTGCGGCTTGGGATAGGACCCAGTCATCGCCCTATTATAGAAGGCATCTTTGGGTTGCCGCAGAGAAAACCGTTAGCACATCTACGTGAATACGTAGAGGTTTTGCGTGCCGTATTGTGGGAGGGGAAAGTTAATTACCACGGCGAGTTCTTTAACGTTGAAGTCACGTCGCCCAGTACTCCGCGGATTCCAATATTGATTTCGACTCTAGGAGAGAAGGCCTTCCAGCTGGCTGGGGAAATCGCAGACGGAGCACTTTCATGGTTGTGCCCCATTCCATATCTACTCCGTACAGGACTGCCGGCATTACGGAAAGGAGCAGCTATCACAGGACGATCAGCTCCTCCTTCATTAGTAGCACATGTTCTAGTAGCACTTACTACAGATCGCCACTCAGCAATGGCAGCGGGACATCAATTGATTGATACGTACGCTAGATATCTTCTATGTCAAAATGTTCACTAGTGCAGGCTTTCCTATGACAGTTGGTGGCGCTGCGCCTGATGGTCTAGTAGACAGTTTGGTTATATCGGGAGATGAAGACATGGTGACTGCACGGTTTTCAGAGCTTCTCACTTCAGG
>DASTUU010000276.1:0-4212 GCA_035759485.1 Nitrososphaeraceae archaeon | reverse complement strand
CAAGGGTGCATGGTTTGCATTAGGATACCCATATGACTTCATAGCTGTTCCCGTATGGATACCGTCTGCCATGTTGCTAGATCTCACATACTGGGCTACCAGACGCAACAAGCATGCTGCAATCATTATCGGTGGAACTTTGGTAGGCTTATCGGTGCCTATGTTCAACATGATAAACTTACTCCTAGTGCGAGATCCGCTCGAGATGGCATTTAAGTATCCAAGACCAACATTGCCTCCATACATGACTCCGATAGAACCTCAGGTCGGAAAGTTCTATAATAGTCCTGTTGCCTTGGGGTCGGGGGCAGGAGCAGTGCTAAGTGTGCCTATTGCGGCATTGGGTGCCAAGCTTAATACATGGACCTATAGATGGATGGCTGCGTGGAGTAAGTGGGATTAAGCATCTCACAATCTTTTTTCCTTCTATTTTTTTAGTTTTTGGAAGTCCATTGTAGACTAAACTAAAGGTTCATCATAGATTAGAGCTGCCAGAGAATTAAATAAATCAGGTCCATCTTGAAGAGTAAAATAGCGCATTTTTTATGCGATGAAAAAGCAGTAGAAAAACTTTACCGATAGCATCCATAGAGATTCTTAAAAGATAGATCCTAGATAGTAGCCGGGTAGACAATAGCCAACAATATTCCTGGCCTTAGGTATTGTCAATTGTCAATTCTGAGATCCTGTAGGATTTGTGATATGCTGGATGTTGGTTTACCCTGCTCATTTGATATACTTTGCTTTGCAGGGGGGCTGGCTAGATAATTGTCTATTCTATTTGCGATTCTGTCCTCAAATGTGGGAATATGTTCGTTCTGATAAAAAATACCTATTGGTATCTTATCACCCCATTCATTTGATTTTTCAATTACTTTGGCCATTTTGGTGTTCAAGTCGTCATCGCTGTGAATTGTTCCATTATATTCAGTTTCTTCGAGTTTGTACGTTCTGGGTATTTGTCTTCCGGTATTAGGATTAATATTATCTAAACCCTGGAACCATTCCTTAGTATTTATGTCGTTATAGGTTGGGCAAGGCTGCAAAACATCCAGGAATGCTAAACCCTTGTGTGTTATCGCCTTTTTAATGAGATCCTTCAGATGTCTTACTTCGTAAGAATATCCTCTCGCGATAAATGTAAATCCTGCTATTAAGGCAAGCGATATTGGGTTCACTGAATTATTTGCATTTGGTTGCGGCAGTGACTTTGTCTTTAGGCCCAACTTTAAGGTTGGAGAAGCCTGCCCTTTGGTCAACCCGTAGACACCATTGTCGAAAACGATGTAAGAGAGATCTACGTTTCTTCTGCCTGCGTTGACGAAGTGGCCTGCACCAATTCCTAAACCATCTCCGTCACCACCAACAGCAATTATTTCCAAGTTAGGGTTTGATAGCTTAGCCCCTTGGGCAAAAGGTAAAACCCGTCCGTGCAAGGTATGTATTCCATATGTATTGATAAAGTGGGGGGTCTTGCCAGAACATCCTATGCCGGAAAATATGGCCGCGGCATGGCTTGGGATTTGCAAATCCGCCAAAGCCATCTGAATTGCATTTAAAATGCCAAAATCCCCACATCCCGCACACCAGTCGTTGTGTACTTGGGTTTTATAGTCAGTTAGTTTAAGTGCCATGTTCTAATATAATTCTCCTAGGAGCGTCTCCACTGTGGATCCGCAATAATGCATTATAAACCTCACTTGCAGACATGGGTCGGCCGTTATATTTGACGATTCTATAATCAATTCTCCGACTTATGTTCTGCTCAAGCACTATTCCTAACTGGGAGGTATAGTTCATTTCAATGTCAACCAAAATCCCGCTGTTGCCCAGCACTTTCTCCACTAATGGTTTTGGAAAAGGATGCAGTAGCTTTAGCTGAATAAATTTTAATCTTAATTGTTTTCTGTCTATTCTAAGCTGGTCCATAGCATCTAGTATCGCGCCTTTAGTGGATCCCCAGCTAATAATTATTATATCAGGTTCCAATGATGGCTGGTTATTATGGTCCTCGACAGAATAATCGTATACAACTAACTTATCTTCATCAGAAATCTCTTTTAATGCAACATCAAGTTTAGACATTCTTTTATTCATCATTAGAGTACGGACAACCGGATCTTCTGTGATGTGACCTTCCTCCGCGTGTTCGTCTCCAGAATTCCAAAAGATAGTATTCTCTGTCCCCAAGGTTGCACGCGGGGATATTGGACTTGTATCTAATTTGAATCTGAGATAGCGCGGCTTCAATTTTTGCAAATCGTACTGCTTAGAATCTGTCTTCCTCTCTTTATTATCTGCTCCATTGTCTAGCCCAAACTCTGACAACAGCTTTCCTCTATTAATTTCTATTTTATTTTGGTCGAGAGTCTTACAGGTCATGATGCTATTTGCAATTGCCTTATCCAGCATGTGAATAACAGGAAGTTGGTATATTTCTGCAAAATTAAATGCCCTTATCGTATCATAAAAGCTCTCCTCAATATCCCCAGACGCATAGACAATTCTTGGAAACTCACCATGGCCCGCATTGATTGCAAACATCAGATCGCCTTGTTCATGTCTTGTCGGAAGTCCTGTTGATGGGCCGGTTCTCTGATACAAGGATACTAATAGAGGGACCTCGTTGATTCCTGCCCATCCCAGGGCCTCAGCCATTAAAGAAAAACCTGGCCCGGAAGTAGCAGTTGCCGCTCGGACACCTGTCAGTGCACTTCCAATTGCCATAGCAATAGCGGCTATTTCATCTTCTGTCTGAACTACGACTATGGATCCCTTATTGCCATTAGTCTCTTCTATTATCTGATTTGATTCCAGAAATTCGCTATCATCACTAGCAGGAGTAATAGGATAATATGTTTGAAGTCGGCAACCTGCAATAATCTTGCCCATTGCGGAGGATTGGTTTCCCTGAACTAGAAGTATATCCGATGATGGTTTTGTGCATTGCAGTTTGAATGGAAATTTTGAAATATCAAATCTTGTTCGCACATGGTTGTACGCATAGTCAGATGCTGCAACATTAAGTTCAGCTATTTTCTGTTTTGATTTAAAAATTCGCCTAATTGCCTTAGCCAAGACATCCTTATCAAAATCTAAAATTGCCATTGAGGCAGATAAAGCCATGACATTAATCATTCTTGTAAGCTTACTCAATGACGGTTCATTAATTTGCTGTGAGAATTCTTTAATTAGGTTGAAATATGGAACGCCATATAGAGAAACTTCCCGATCTTTTGCATAGTTCAACATACCCTGAACAGTAAATTCATTATCTGCTTTCTCAAGCATATTTGTAATTCTTGCCGAGGCGTATTCATCGATAGTTGGAACCTCATGGATGTTTGTTTTGACCAAGCCGCTATCATAAATTATTGCCCCTCCTCTTGTTACCTTATCGGCGTGCTTGAAAACAGTTTCTGCATCAAACGAAACGAGGACATTTATATCGTCAACATGCGAACGAATGGGGCTATCTGATACCCTAACTGTGAAGTAACTGTGTTCTCCCTTGATATTTGAGTAATATTCTCGTTTCCCAAAAATGTATAAGCCCCCTTGAGCACACGCCCGGGAAAAAATGTTTGCAGCCGAGTCGACACCACTGCCTTGGGCTCCCCCAATAACCCAAGTCAATCGATTATTAGGGGCCTTAAAATTATCCATTAATAATAATTTTTCATTGCCTGCTTTTATTGCTTTAGAAAATAATTGCCTTTATCAAGAGGGCAAAGACTGCGCGAACTAAAACTCAATTCTGAAGGCGCGGTCATAATCAGATTTTTTTATTACCCTCCCCCGGTTACAGCGTCATATAGGCAACATTCACAGGCGTCCCTTTCGCCACAATAAGGACAAACACACATGCACGCTTCAATAGGATTGCCACATAGATCACAAAGGGCGTCTTCATTTTCGCTTCTTGTTCCAGCCGAATTGCCCAATTAGTCCTCAAGCTGTGTTAACCAATTTTAGCTTATTATACTTTCCACACTCAATACTACGATACGATAATATGTAGAGATTGGCAAACTGTTAGAAAGTGGATATTACTAATATCTATATAAGCCGTTTAAGAAAATTACACCTATGACTATATCTCTCATCGCATCCGAGTTTGATGGAAAAGGTTTGAAGTATACTCCGTACGAAAATGTTCAGGCCATTCGAGGGACAACTTTGGTAAAGCGGGGTTTTGCCCATATGCAAAAA
>DASTUU010000275.1:0-5919 GCA_035759485.1 Nitrososphaeraceae archaeon | reverse complement strand
GTAATAATACTAACTTTGTAATTGTACTTACCTTCTGATGATTCTATTCTTTTGGTTAACTGTATAAAGGGATATCATGGGAACTTGGCATTAGATATCGGGGTTGGTTCTGGAATAGTAACGAGAACTTTGTGTCAAAATTTCAAATACGTAGCAGGAACTGACATAGTAATTGAAACCCTGAAGAGCTGCAAAGAGAGTGTCGCGAGTTACAGACAAAGCAGTATTAATGAGATCTCTAAACCCGATATGGGGTTCGAATTAATCTGTACTGATGCAGCATCTGCGTTTAGGACCAGTCTCTTCGACCTAATAGTCAGCAATCCTCCCTACTTGCCAGATGATTATGACAATGAACGTAAGAAAATTCGTGATAGAACAATATATGGAGGACCTACCGGAATTGAACTAACGTTACACATAATCAGGTCTTCACTATCTGCATTAAGAAGAGATGGCAGGCTAGTGACAATCGTTTCAAGTTTGTCTGATGTATCCAGTCTTTATCAATTAACGCATCAACTAAACTTGAGTATAAAAAAAATGGCTCAAAAAAAAATGTTCTTTGAAACGGTGTCGGTGATAGAAATCAGGTTTTAACTTTACCAAAATAAGATAAGGATTATCCTCTTTCCTTGTTTTTCCCTCTCTATTTCCTTAAAATGTTTGTGCTCAATTGGGCTATCTTATCCGTCATTTCACTCAGAGTAGTATTACCTCCAAGGTCATATGTAACAAATTTGTTTTCACTAATAACCTGCTCTGTAGACCTGAAAATAGCTTCTGAGATATCCTTCTCTCCTAGATAATCTGCCATCCAGGCACCAGACAGAATAGTAGCAACGGGATTTACCTTATTCTTACCAGCATATTTAGGAGCGCTGCCATGAGCGGGTTCAAACATTGCAAAATTGTCTCCAAAATTCCCAGAGTAAACATTTCCTATAGATCCTACATGCCCTGACGCACATTCTGAGATTATATCCATAAACAAATTGGTACTAAGAATAACACTATCATTAAATCTTTCAGGATTTTTTACCAGCTGTTGGGTCATATTATCTATATAGTATTCTTCGACTTCAATATCGCTGAATTTTCTGTTAGCACTAGTCACCGATTCCCAAAAGATCCCATCTGTTTCTTTAAGAATATTTCTTTTTGTAACTGCAAATATTTTGTGGAAACCTTTGTTTTTTGCAATATCAAATCCTTTGAGGGCAATTCTATCGCATCCTTTCTTAGTAGTCTTCCGAATGGCAATTGCTGATTCATCACTCGTCCTAAACTCGATTCCTGCGTAAAGGCCCTCGGTAGCCTCTCTAACACATACAAAGTTCAGCTGCCGCGGTGAATTTTTATATGTCCTAATGGGCCTAACATTTGCGTAAAGTTCGAATTTTTGTCGAATGCTAACGGCGACACTTCTTGGTGCGTTAGGGTTGGGTATCGTAGTGGTTGGTCCCTTAAAGCAAGCATCGCTATGTTCAAGAATATTCCATACCTCTGGAGAAATGTATGAATTCCCTCCCTTTTTCTCCCACCATTCAGACCCTGCATCACAAGCGACCAGTTCAATGTTGGAATTGCATTCCTTTAATACTTTAGTCATTGCCTGAACAAGCTCAGGCCCAGTGCCATCACCTTTTATAACTGCAGCAGTTCGACGATTTCTAGCCAAGTAGAATCAGATAAAGGCCAAAAATCTTACTCTATAATTTATCTATTTGGGTATTAGTTCATATCTTACGACCATATCGTCCGTGAAAGGAGGCATTGCTGCCGCATTAGGTACAGATGTAAATTCCTTTTTCTCAGAATAATATGAATACTTGGGATTATAGTCACCAAGATTTATTAATTGTTTAGTTGGAACCCCGGTCGTGTTATCAGACACTGAAATAGTCTTATTATCAGTCGAATACACATTTAGAAAGTCGGCCATTGTGAGCCTCACTGGTCTGACGTACTGAATATGCAGCTTGTTTCCTATTTCATCGGTATGTATAACTCTGAGGCATTCTTTACCATCTTTTGGTTGTTTTCCGATATCGTCTGGCAGTAGCTTAGAACGTCCATCCACCACAACTTCAACTGTAGGATGAACGTTAAAAGTGTCGACATTATGAGCCTTGAGACAAATATCCAGCACAGGTGGAGGAGGAATAAGTTGCATTATAAGTAAACCAGCTAAGGTAGCAGCCCCTATGGCAATAGGCGGTATGAGTATCTGCGTCTTGCTAACCCTTTTCTTGGGTTTTTCTTCCTTCATTCTTCGTTTTGGCATTCAAGTGTCACACAGATTTCAGGCTATCATGTAACTCTCCGCTTACTGTCTATATATTTGCTTTTTAATGATTATTATCCACTTGTCAACTAAAGTTACAACAGCATAATTTGCGAACAAAATGCTTTTGTTTTTTGTCTGTCTACCCCTGCTATTCTCATATCTTTATATGGCAATGACTTAGAGTGCGTCTGATAACTTGCTGACCATTAATATAGACGGAGCCAGTAGAGGAAACCCTGGGTTGTCTGGAATCGGAGTGGTTATCTCAAAGGATGGCGAGAAAATAGCAGAATACAGAGAGTTTGTTGGGAACACAACTAACAATCTCGCAGAATATCTAGCTCTGAAGAAAGCACTCAACATAGCTTCAACTTTAAATGACAAGGACATAACCATCCTGTCAGATAGCGAACTGATTGTCAAACAAAGAAACCGTTCCTATAAAGTGAGGTCAAAACAGCTAAAAATAATATTTCGAGAAGTTAATAACTTAGAAAAATATTTTAAGTCCGTTAGCTATCGTCATGTTCCTCGCGAAGATAACCGCGCTGCCGATCTACTGGCTAATAGGGCTATAGACGAATATGTATTAAATATCGATAAACCAAATGATAGCAGGCAGCAGTGAAGACTCAGAGTTAATCCCGATTTACTCCCAAAAATGAGGAAAAGGTATTTGACTGAGCTGCCACAAAAAATGTCAATGTCAATTCTTATAGATCAACGACATTACGTATTGGTATGTTGCCATATTGCAAATATTGTTTGGCATCTCTACCAGAGTCAAGAAAGAAGATTCTTCTTAATAATCCTGCTATCGTTTTACATGTTATATCAACATATTGTTGACAAACTACATACGTCGAAGGGTCAACTTGGCTAAACTAAAGGTTTATCTAACGAACTAACCTAGATGAAGGGTTAAGCTTGCTAAATAGGAAAGAGTCGAGGATGCCAAGCATTGTTAAAGATGTGGTGATTGTTGTAATTGGTGTTGCAATTATTTGGCTCGGACTTAGATTTGTCTTTGATACTGGTAACCCTTTCTATGTGGTCTCCAGTGGAAGCATGGTTCCTAATTTGAACGTAAATGATATTCTAATTGTAAGAGACGGTGATTCTTTTAAAGATCTCAAAGTTGGTGATATTATCGTTTTTAATAGGCCAGATGGAGCAGACAGGGTAATAGTTCACAGGGTCGCAGAAATTTTCGATGACTCAGACGGAAATCACAAGATAATCAGGACAAAGGGCGACGCCAATTATGGGTCTATTCCAGGAACTGATTTCCCGATCAGAGAAGACGATTACATTGGAAAGGTAGCGTATGTGATCCCTGGAGCCGGCGTTATTACCAAGGTCTTAAGCCCTCCTGTAAATTATATTATTATAGCAGCAATAATAGCTTTAATGGTAACTACTCAACTTAGCAAGAAAAGAAATAGTAGCAAGAATAATCAATCACAGTCTCCTTCAGAAGAAACAGATAATAAATAATCATAACACTGGTTTTCGACCCATCTTGCCATGGATTGATGCGACTGAAACTTACGTGTCGATATGAAGAGACCCGCGTCTAAGAAGCAGACCAATATCGCGGAACCATCCTGTCCTGTTGTGCCATATTTGATATTGCTATAATGCTTATTTCAGCATAGCTTCTTGCGTATAAATACCCATGCACATGCATATAGCGATTCGATTGACGTTATCACCTATACATTGAGGCTGTTAGTATGTACCTAGTATGCACTTACTTTCTTTGTAATGGTTAAAACGTCTTCGTCTAGCAAGGTGTGATCTAGTCCCACCTTTTGACCACCGAATTTAGCACTTCTTCCCCAAACCTGAGCGTATTTGAAGTCTCGTGTCATTGTGCGGTGTATTTTGTTGCAAACAGCTCCGACATTGCTTCCGTTGCGAATTATCAGTGGTTCGGCATAGTCTGTTTCTCCGGTCTTTCTGCGTAAATAAATTCTTATGAGATCTAGTCGTTGGTATATTGCCAGTTTCAATGCATCTATGTTGATATTTGCGTCAGCAGATATCGGGATAAAGCCATCCCCAATCTTGGACTGAACTTCTTTGAGGAAGCCCTGGTTAACCAAGTCTATTTTATTGAGAACAGTCAACGAAGGAATGTATATTCTATTTCCAGATAAAACATCTATCAACTGATCATCAGTCAGTCCCGGTTCCCTTATGATGATGCGACCATTATGAATTCCGTACACATGCAAAATTTCCTTGATTAATCTTTCTGAAACTGCGATAGGAACTTGTATATTAACGGAAACTCCGCCAGTAGACGTTTTTTCTACCACCACGTTTGGAGGTTTTTGATCAATCTTTATTCCAATTTCAGAAAGCTCCCTTTTTAACAGAGGGAAATGATGAGGTTGAAATACATCAAGGACTACTAACACCAAATCCGCGCTTCTTGCTACTGAAAGGACTCTCTTACCGAGTCCCTTTCCTGATGCGGCTCCTTCTATAATTCCTGGCATATCTAGTATCTGAATGTTTGAACCTGAGTAATCCATCATGCCCGGTACCGCAGTTAGTGTTGTAAATTGATAAGATGCCACTCGGGATTTAGCATTAGTTAATGAATTTAAAAGAGTAGATTTGCCTACACTGGGCAATCCGATTAACACAATGGTAGCATCACCTGCCTTTCTTACATCAAAGCCAGCGCTGGCTCCTCCCGTAGATACCACCCTGCCGTGAGTATTTTCTTCCATTTCTCGCTTGAGGCGAGCAATTTTCGCTTTGAGGAGTCCTACATGAAACTCAGTAGCTTTATTGATCTGGGTTTTATGAATTTCATCTTCAATTGCTTTTATTTTTTCAGGAATGCCCATTTAAGACTCACTCATTCACTCGCCCATTCGCATAGGCATTTTAGTATCTGCAACTACGACCCACTATATGCGTGACAGAAGGGGCAGAGTAAATAAAAATTGTCATTTTCGCGGCTCAGCTATTTGGCCATTGCAAGGGAACTAGCGAAGGAAAAGAAAGGAAGTTATTATTCATATGGAAGGTCTTCGGATATGCTCTTCAGTGCTGATCCTATTTCCCCAGTATCCATTGTGTCGGCCGTCCATATTACTAGTGTTTGTTCGTCTCCAGTATCGGACTGTCCTCCACGCAAATCCTTGAAGTTATGCATACTATCTATCCCAAATCCGGCGTTTTTTATATTTGTGGCTATATTCTGAACATCCATTGAAGGCACCATCAATGCTCCAACCGTGTCAAATGTAGCGACAGGCGTGGCGGTAACACCCTTTTCATCAACAACTCTTATTGTTCCGGCCATCACAAATCCCTCTTCATATTCTACCGTGTCCGCATATGCAAACTCCCCTGTGTTGTTGAAGGTGATCGGTCTTGAAGCCTGAAGTTCTGTAAATTCGCCTGTCTCAAAGAGCTCGTCCCCATTGCTATTACGTACTACAATATTATGCTCATGGCCTACATCTCCATTAAACCAGACAACCTGAGTTCCAGGGGTCACTGTGGCATTTTGTGGAATAAACGGTTGAGCAATGAACCGGGCTTCGTCATCTTCGCCCGGCCCGTGGTGCCCTTCATTAGGGATTACAATAACAAGATGTTTTACA
>DASTUU010000274.1:0-6680 GCA_035759485.1 Nitrososphaeraceae archaeon | reverse complement strand
TTAAACGCATAACCATACCATTAGAGTACAATCATTTACTTTTGATTACGACAGAAGTAGATGCTAATCATGATAGAATAATAGATCAAGTTCTGAAGTTGATTCAACATTTAAGTAAGTGACGACTATGTGTCAGATGCTGAGCAGTAATCACTGATAATTCCACAAGATCCTCTGTTGTAACCCACCTTGAAATGCAGATTTTGTATCAAAATGATTAATCTATCAGAACCTTATTAGAATATGTTAAAAAATAGGGGAAATATCATCCCCACTATTATAATAGTCTCCTTGAGATATAAATATGGTTTCACTAGACAAAAGTAATTTTAAAAGCGTAAATATTTAACTAACGTATATACTCTGTATGCAATCAAGACCCTCTCTTGGGTTTGCATGAGCAAGATATTTACAAGGACTTGAATTGCAGGGGAAAAACTACTAATGAGTAGATTATATTAAATTAAAGGGTATGTTACGACACGTAGCTGCATCCCACAACATTGAAAAAAGAGCCCAAAGGTTAACAAGTAGTATATGCATTAAGATAGGCCTGCTCACCTCTATTTGATCTGTTCACCTTGGCTAGAGTTATTCTGGCTGCTAGCTAGGCTGGCTAGGAGTCAAACAGAATTTTTTTGCAATAGCCTTTATTCATATTACAGAAAAATGGTCTGTGTGCGCTACAAGGAGGCCTTAATATCCATAGTCCTTTTCTCTTTATTGTCGGGTAGGTTCAGCGAGGACCGAATAATGATGATAGAGCTGCAGGTGAGCCCCATATACAGTCCGCTACTTTTCATTCAGATGATATGAATCGTTGAATCATTCCTGCGGCTCTCTTAAGAATTAATACTTTCCAAACAACAAGTATAGTATTTGGGTATGCAGCAGAGAGATGAGAGAGGAATTCTTGAAGTTTTATCCGTGTAAAAACCACAGGAGACTCAACCAAAATGAATGAAGCAAAGACCAATTCATATATTCTTTGTCTACTGTACGGAAACTCACGAAGCAGAGCATCGGCCTAGCATCTTAATAATAGGTGACAATTTTACTCGACGTCAAACTTAAACAGTTCTAGGAAGCTGCATGACAAGGCGTCAAAAATTATGCCATCTGACCTCGTTGAATCAGCATTTTTGAATGAGGCTAAAGGCTCTCATATTGGTTACAAACTTGGTTGGGGTCCAGTCATACTCGGTCACAATACTCCCGCAGAAGAGGGTACATGAATATGACAAAAGAGGTGTGCTCGATGCTCTTGACAATCCTCTTGAATATAAGTAGCACAGAAGATCAAATCTCTTATTCCATCCGCTAAAATGGTTCGGTACTTTGTCTCTGGAACCGAGGCTACTATGCATGCCATCAGAATGGCTCGAGCATATACAAAAAAAGAAAAGATCCTAAAATTTGAAGGTCATTACCATGGTAGTCATGATTATGTTTTATTTTTGATCCAGCCTGATACCAAGAGAGGCCCTGCCAAACCTCGGCCTGATTCTGAGGGGATTCCTAAATCTATAGAAAAGCTAGTCATTGTCAATCAATGGAATGACTTTGATGAAGTTGAGAGAACCGTGAGAAAAGCAGCTGGCAATATCGCTGCGATAATTACAGAGCCCATTATGGCAAATGCTTCAGTTATTCCACCTCTTGATGGTTACTTGAAATTTCTCAAGGAGCTGATATTTGACGAAGTTAAGACAGGTTTTCGAGTCGCCGAAGGAGGTGCCCAGCAATTATTTGGGGTAAAGCCGCATCTTACGACTCTTGCTAAAGCACTTGGAAATGGTTATCCAATTTCTACTGTTTGGAGAAGAAGGATGAGAATTTCATTCGATAATGTTGAAACATTGAATTCCCACCAAAGATTTGAACGTAGTGAGCCAGGATATACTGGATACGTTGCAGGAGTAGACTGATATAAGCTGCAACTGCTATATTAATTGATGGAATGTGCCAACAGCCTACGTTCTGATTAACTATGAAATTGGAGCTGAACAGGATATTCTAAACAAACTGAAAAATGTGCCAGGCGTAGTTGAAGTTAGCGAAGTCAATGGCGTTTATGATATAATTATAAAAATAGCTTCCGATACCCTTGAGAGCCTGAAAAATACTTTAATGCGAGATATAAGAGCAATAGACACAGTCAGGGCAACGTTGACACTTATAGTAACCGAATAGAAATAGGATACAATAATATCACGAAAATGGATTTTGGTTATAATGATCTTGTCTGGATCGTAGACATATATTACGACAAACCATGGGAACGAATAACGGAAAAGTCACTAGTGTTATAAGTAATAGCTATAAGTATAGGGGGGAGAGTGTAGTTGGAATTGTCAGCCTCCAAGAAAGTAAATTCTCCTTATATAAATATGTAAAAAATGGGTAAAGGAGTTTGCCTTATTACATATCCACTCGAGTTATTCTGTATACATCATAGTTTTTCCATTGGATCACGGGATCTGCCTGTATAGCAGGAGGTAGGCTTGAAGCAGTTACTTTTTGAGCGTAGAACAAGATTTGTGTATTGCCTATTTTTGAAAGACCAAATAAAGTACAAAAACTTTCATTCGGAGCTAGTAACGCTATAAGCCCACCGGGTTCAATCCCGAGATTATTTGGTTGGCCGCTAGGAACTTGTACCACTGCAATACAGGCTTTGTCAACAGAAGAAGCATAGTTTACAACACGATTTACCTTGCCTGTAGCATAATTGGCCTTTTGGACCTGTTTTTCTGGTTGTGATGTTGCAGCAGGTAGTACCTGCCCTTCTTCATATTGGTATATGCCAGCTATTCCAATCAATGATGCTGCTACTAAAAGCACCATCATACATACTGAAGTTTTTTCTAACATGGTGTTAAGACTGTCACGTAGTATATAGTTATAATGACTGGGAATGACCAAGCAAACGAAGAGTAGACGTTAACATCTTAACATAAACCGCAGGAAACTCAACTAGTGTATAGATGGTGATGCTCGTAGGATTAGTTGAGTCAAGGGCTACCCTGCGGTCCCACTGACTTCTAATGGGTTCCAATTTTAGCCCTAAGCTATAATGAGAAATACCGTATTTAGATTTAACCATGCAATCTAGGTGATAGGTAAATACCTAGGAAAGGCCTACTAACTAACTCTCTAACTCTTAACCATCCACTTTTTTCCACTGCTACCTAAGTAATTGTTAGGTTAAAATGAAAAAGAAAGTGCTTCCATCTACTGTAATTACTTACTTAAATACTCGCTAATGTATAGGATAGTTAACAGATTTTAGAAGTAGGCGATGGAAGGTGCCCACAACAACAAAGGCAATATCAAAGGCAAGAATAAAAAGAATCCTTATGGTTGACGATGAGCCAGACATTACTTTTACTTTAAAGACCGCTTTAGAGGATAATGGTTTTTTTCAAGTTGACACGTTTAACGACGCTCAATCAGTATTATCTGTATTCAGACCTGGCCTTTATGATTTAGCACTTCTAGACATTCGAATGCCAGAAATGAATGGCTTTCAGCTATGTAGAAAACTAAGATATATTGATTATAAATTAAAGATGTGTTTTTTGACTGCTGCTGACTTGGGTGCTTACACAGATACAGATCAGACATTATCAATGATTTAGGAAAAGGTTGTTTTGTCGCCAAACCTGTGAGCCATGAAGACATCATAGGTAGACTAAGATCAATATTGTCTAGCGCAGACTGAAAAGAGTTAGCTATGCAGCCGACTGGGCTTCTATACAATCCCCAGTTTCATTTTCCTCTCTCTTTTTACTTTCCTATTCAGTAGTTTTTCTTTGTACTCTCTTTCTGCTGGAGTAGTCCTGAGCTGCATTCCACAACATTCACAAAATATCTTTTTAGTGATAAAGTATCACTCGCATCTTCTGCAATATTTCTTACCAATTGAATAATGTGACTCGCCTACTACCATTTTGGAGTATGCTCTCTCACATATATTACGACAAACCATGGGAACGAACCAATAACGGAAAAGTCAGCATTAGATAACAGTATAGGGAGGGAGACTAGACTAGACTGTTTGTGTAACCTAGTATTTAACTCAAATTTATATACTTCTGTCTACATTTATGACTAAAATATGACCTTATCATTAAATTGCAAGGATGCAGGCGACCCAATCTGTGCCCATACAATGACTGGTGAAACAGAGGAAGAACTACTTGCAAATGCTAAGAAGCATGGTATGGAAGTACACGGCTATACAGAAGAAACTTGGAATGAAGAGATCGGAAAAAACAAAGACCACTTTAGAAGTCTGATAAAGCAAACATAGGACCTTTAACCTTCCATCTTTTTACTATATGACCTGTTCACCGAGACTTTATTTATTCTGCGTAAGTAACGGTCCAGGAGAACTTGAGCCAGATGCATAAGCATTAAGGATTACGATTGAAGTAAAATAAAAGGCTAACGTTGAGACAAAATGGTTCTGTTAATAGCCGCCAACCTTCATACATTTTATGAATAACAAAAATAGGGGCTTCATTCACAAACTATATTCTATAGATGGGCGAAACTGTGAGACGACTAAGGCATTAGCTCCCGAAATCTTAATGAAACCAACAACATTGCATTGAACAATTTAGCAACAGAGTCGAAAAAGTACTGTTTATCCCTCAAAGAATCAATAAAGACCAATTTATGAAAACTTATTTGCGGAAACGTTGTATCACAGTTTATCCCCAGAGGATATACTAACTTTCGGATATCTATATAGACCTGATCTTGGACTCGCTCCTTTACAGCCTCTATAGACCTCTTATCTTCTTCTGAAAAATTAATAGTTGAGTTTATTGAGAAACTATCATTGGTTTTGCTGCCGAAGGTAATATAAAAAAACTCCGGCCCTCCTTTTCTAGGGTATACCTCTGCCTCAAACTGTGTTTCAGATTCCACGTTCTTGTTTCTGGTAGTCACTTTTACTCGAAATCCTTGGTCAGATAACCATTGTGTTACTTTGGTAAATGCTACCTCCTTAACATTTAATTCCTTATCCATTTTACAAAATTCGATCCGCGCACCTTCTATAGATATTGTACAATATACGTATCTCGTCTATAACCCGATACTAACAGAACCGAGAAAAAGAGGTTTATAATATATAGTCCTGTTATAGCCTCCATTATTGTTTTAATAGGCGTTACTTAATCCTATCCAAACAAGGAACCCTTGTCAAAATTAATTAAATAGTTTATCGTATTTAGTCTTTATTTATTAAAGACAATTATGATCTGGTAGGTCCAGCATAGATCATATTTTATCGTCATTTAGCTAAGAACTGTCCCAGATAAACCTGCTTTCAGGCGTAATTTTCCTTTAGAGATGGTGTTATGCGGTCTCGTCCTAAGAATGTGTCCACAGCAAGGGCATCGAAGACCTTCCCATTGTAGGAATGTTTCACATTCAATGCATCTCTTATGCCCTCTCCTGTAATAGCTCCCTTCTAAAGCAGACTTATGGGCCTTATACTTATGACAGATGTCTTTACAAAATAGTCTCAACTTTTTATTGCCAGAGTGTGAGATGCCCTATCTTCTAGCATGAATGTTGCTGATACCACAGTAGTAATGCACGATGACAACAACTCTTCAGCACTATATTCTGTTAGATTCCGAATTTTCGTGTTCTTATAAACAACAAGTCTAGATAATACTAATTTATTGTTAGAATATATTGCTTTCATGTCACTATTTTAGATTCATTATCACTTAAAAACTTTGTACTTCACTGCATTGTACCGTTACAGCAAGATCTTTTACGCATTATTACATGTAATAAAGAGATCTGTAGGAATTACTTATTTGATACCACATGCAGTAACGGCAAAATTCAACATACCCATCAGCTTGAAATGAAATATGCTCTCAAACTTCTGGTTAGATCGCAACAAGAATAACTTTATTGATTATGCAGACACTAAAGAAAAAATATAGGATTAAATCACGTATACTTTTTGTGCTTTAATAATTTTTCTTTCTTCTATATAGTAGTGGCGAGAGTTTCTAGTGTCCTATCTTTTACCCCTTATGGTATCATAGTTTTCTTTAGGGACTGATCTCACAAAAAACCTTATCTCTGAATTCCACAAACTTTAGCATCAAATTATTTGATTTAGAATGTTTTGATATTAGTTCCTTTAGAGCACTATTTTCTTCATATCCAAATGATGAAGCATAGTATGCACTCTGGATATGCCGCTCTATGCCACAAATATCTTTGATAGATTTCAAAAAGGTTTTCAGGGACTTATTGTTAGTTTTCTTACCATTTTCCTGATTTTGAATTCCGACCGCGACAAGGTCCTGAGTATTCTTTACATACACACAAACATCTACAGAATATTTGGCACCGGATACACCTTCGAGATCTTGGTTCATAAGAAATCTATAATATTTGGGATAATAATTCCAGGACATATAAACAGCAAGTCTGTAATTGGAGAAACGATCTTCGCAGTCCAGAAATATCCGCTGGAGAAGAAGAATTGTTTCATTATTTAGACAGGAGAATCGATGCGCTTTCTCACCGGATCGTCGTGTTACAAAAGAACGAGCATCTATTTTAGATCCACACCTTTCTGCCACATTTTCTAGTATCTGAAATGGTATATTGTAGTTAGAGAGACTTACTTCTATCCT
>DASTUU010000273.1:0-2607 GCA_035759485.1 Nitrososphaeraceae archaeon | reverse complement strand
TGTTACAAATGGTAAAGATGCTACTGATCCTAATATGGGAAAGCTATTTGATACAAGCATAATTAATGCAGGAGATTCTGCTGAAATTGTAACTACTGGCATGAAACCAGGTGAATACCCCTACCACTGTTCAGTACATCCCTATATGACAGGGACTTTGACTGTACAATGATAGGAATTTGTCTGTGCTCGTTATTTATTAGCTATGCCGTCGAACGTGATAACGTTCTTGGCTTTTCAGTTTTTCAAGTTCCCCATCCCCCCGAGTTTTGAAAATTCAACAAAAAGGATTGAAAAACTTGGTGTATATGGTGATTGTAATGTCTATTTAGAAGGTTCAGCAGGAGATTATAAGGTGTCTCATCATTGTGCAGGCGCAGAAGCAGCAGGTCTTAAACCACCAACACAAAATCAAACTAAATAATTTTCCTATTTCCACTTTTTTAGTATTATTTTTTTGGGTTAAAGTATATTACCAAAAAGAGGAGGAGCCTCAACGCATGGTGCGGCTTGGAGTCCTGTTGTCAGGTAGCTAATGGCCTACTGCTTGTTTTCATAACTATAACGTTTTGAAAATTATATTTTACTTTACTGCCAGAAGAGGCTTTAAAAGAACCAAATCTCCTATATTTTATATTCATACCCATGATCTAGTCTTCTATTACTAGCCTACTCTTTCTACCTCTACCACTATTCAAGCCTAAGCCCATGCCAACTATGAATCCAGCCACAAAGAGTGGAATACTCAGATCACCCCCAGAATCTGCAGGAGCTTGATTAGATAGATCGACGGGTTCCATCTACTGCAGTTTCAAGCGTGTCCTCTACTCCCTTTTTGTAACACTGATAATTGCTAATACCTTTGCTATAATACAGTACGCCTATGATAAAGAAGAACGTACCACCCATGAAGTCTATAACCTTGATAGATTTTCTTATAAAATAGCCCAAGGCCCATCCAATCATGGGACTACCAAGCGAAGCTATTAAAAATCGCATTGCAGTATCATCAGTCGCTGCCATTTATTCAACATCATGCTCCTCTTTTGGGATCTTGGTGCTAGAACTCATGAAGTTACATTATTAAAAATTAAACACATTAGGTTAAATGAAGGCTATAGTGAAGGAGAGATTCCTCGTGAAGCCAGGACAGGCTGTGGTCCTGTCCTATTAACTCTTTGGGTATGCCTGGATCATGTAAAGATCCATAACCTGTGCAATTGTTTAGCAATAATGTATCATTCAATCAGCTTTTGTTTCTTCTATCTTTCTGTCCAAAAGTGAAGATGCTGGTAGTGTAATTGTTGTCAGGCCACAGGCACTATCTCTTATCAATGATCGCTACAGATACATAATGGATTTAACTACAAATGGTGTAGTAATAACAGATGCTATCAAGTTTGTTCAGGCAAACAAGGAGAAACTAAACTATGTCTACTAAAGAAGAAGATGATAAGGAATCGAAGGAACCTGATTATGATGAAGACAAAGATCAGTTAGAAGAAGAGCAGGAAGAGGAAACAGGAGAACTTGATAAACAAGAAACAGCAAATCAAGTTTTTTGAACTTCTTAATAGTCTGTCCAGATATTTTGACGTAAATGTCAGTAAAGTTGGTTAATGAGTGAATGAATGAATGAATATCGGGATATTGATATTAATTAACAATATTTCATTGTTAGTCTATAGAAACCTTGTAGCTACTCTTGACAAGTTATTCCTAATATGGATGGTACTCTTTCCTGTCGTTTGCATATTTGTAGTAGGTTACGCTTATTCTGCATTAATAGGAAACCAGGGTATCAATATAGGCGCCTCATCATCAGTTACCTATACCTCTTTTTTGACTGCAGATATGATTGGGTTTAACGCTATGAACGGTAGTAGTGTAGCTGATAACATAGTTTGGAATGACAAGAGAAATGGTATGTTGCAGCAGCTGCTAGTCATGCCATTTGGTAAGATTTAGTATATAGCGGGCAATCTTATAACTATTGTTCTAATCGGTTTAGCCAGTGCCGCGCTTATAATGATAATTGGTCTCCCTACAAGATGTGAGTATTACACTTTGGAGTATACCGTACATAGATTACGCATTGGTAATGGGCTCAATATTTTTGGTTCCTTTACAATAGTACTGTCAACAAGGATAAAAAGCAGCGAGGATTACAATGTAATCAGTAACGGTCTTTTCCTGGTTTAGTTGAGATTCAAGCACTATATGTTTCACCATAAGAGCCCTAGAGGTTTATGTCATGACTTTCATTTAAGTGTCAATCGGTCATACAAAAACAAGGTATAACAAACGAGGACAGAAACTATTTTTGTTCCCTGTTCTGCATATTTGAGCGATTTGCTCACAGCTTAGATATTACTTTCTTAATTCTATTCAGGTCTGCTACTATTCAAAAATTCTAGATCCTCTGATACAGAGAAGGAAATAATTATATTGGGAGCGTATTTGTTTTTTCAGTAGAAGAAGAATAGTCTTGTACCTCTTCTTGTATAGTATTGGTATAACTAAAACTCTGCTCTGAGGACGGTCTTTTCTTACCCTTTCCTTCTACGATCAATAGTTATGGATAAGATTGCTATTCAACAAAGACCT
>DASTUU010000272.1:0-6129 GCA_035759485.1 Nitrososphaeraceae archaeon | reverse complement strand
TCTGATCTTTTCAGTCGATATCCTTTGACAATGCCATTTGTATCGACTTCTGTAACTTATCTTGTCTTTCGATGATGTGCTCTATCTTCTTATTTAGTTCCAATATGGCATTTAAAGTCGAATCATGGCGGGCCTCAGATTCTTCTAGTCTTTTTAGAACACTATCGTGGCGTTCCTCAAGATCTTTTACGTGACTGAGCATAAGATCTTGCTTTTCAGTCGTTTTCTTTTGTCTATTATAGATCCACCAGCTGATCACTAAACCAATAACTGCTCCGACTACAATTCCAATGTAGGTACTTGAAGCATTGGTCATGTCTTGGCAATCTCTTGTAACTTCTGGTATACAACCCCATGTAAGGAGAACGATATCTTGCCACATAATATAGATATGATGATATTGATGACAAATTTGTCTCTTTTTGTTGTAGGAACTGATACGATTCATTAGGATTTCTCATGTGTCGATTAACAACAACACAAAGCTATTGTTTAATCCGCATCTAACCAAAAAAAGAAAATCAGATTTTGTTTGTTAACTCACTCAAGGCCAAATCCAGAAGTCTTAAGGAAGTCAAAACGAACTAGAAATGATTTGAATATTCCTAGCATTAAGGGGATCCTACATCTATTGTAATGACTCAAGGTTAATGTATCATTTTTTTGTAGTTCCTGATCACAAAAAATAGCTCTGCAAATGAAGCTGATGTCGAAATAATCCTTTTATAAATTTACCATTAGTGAATATCAACCGCAGATCTATCATGAGGAAGGAAGCATATGCCATAATCTTTAACACCATCAAAATGGAAGAACTCACATTTGCCAAGCCTATCCTATTAATTATTCTTGTGATTGTAAGAGTATTACGACTCAACCAAATTTATACGATGTTGGTAGCAACGCTGCATGGGGTGCTAAATAGTTCTGAATATTTCTTATGTCATGCGTAGGTAAAGATAAGAAAATGGGTCTCCCATTTTCTTTTCCTAAGTTTCATGATCTATTTCATTTTTTTCAAGAAAGCTCTTATTCTCACAATCTATAGCCATTAGCAGAAAATTTGATCATCGTATCAATAGAATGCAGATATGGCAGAATCATAGACATGATATGAATGTGGTAGAGCATGCTGTTGGCCCACATCTGCTAAATTGCAAGGGGTTATAAGTATCAGCTTTATCGTTCGAGAGTAATTCCGTGAAATTTTATCTACCAGTCTAGACCGAGTGCTTGCTTCTCCAGTGATTATGTATGCAATAGGATGACGTGCGATATCTTAAGGAATTTCTTAACGCAATCAAATATCGATG
Source organism: Nitrososphaeraceae archaeon (assembly GCA_035759485.1). GTDB lineage: Archaea > Thermoproteota > Nitrososphaeria > Nitrososphaerales > Nitrososphaeraceae > TH5893. Next base: position 4,816 of record DASTUU010000272.1, on the reverse strand, counting down.
TTACATGCCTTTGGTAATCAAGGATTATAAGTAGAGGACTACCAGTTATTCTATCTGCTGTAAAGCGTGGCCATACATCATCAATGAAAAAGTTAAATGAATATCGGCGTATCATCGGTTATTCTTATCTCATTTATGTATTGTTGATTATCCCAATCAGTATATTCCATGAGATTGGGCATATTGCGGTTTGCTCAGCGAATGGCTATCAGTTCAGCATTTGGTTGGACTTTAGGGGAGGTCATTCTGTATGTTACGGAATATTAGGCAATAACTTACTTATCGGTGCAATGGGAGGAATATTCGGATTAATTGCCTCTTTAGGAATTCTTGCAATTTGGTATTGTTTTTCTAGGAGGCTTGTACCATTAGCAGTTGTAGGTCTGGCCTTTGCGTTGGATCAAGGTTTAAAGATAATTCTAGAGGGCTTTTTGCCAAGACTTTATTTGTCTGGAATATTTGATATCTCCATAACATTATTGCAGATTGTGTCTGTAGCATTATTTGCAATTTACTTTGCAAGAAAGCAAAGACTCATTGTGATCAGCTGAATGTTTCAAAGGCGTATAGATATTAATAGTGAGACAACACGGCTACAATACTCTCTCTGTATGTAGTCATGATTAATGTACAAGATGCGAAGATGCTTTATCACAAGAATTACCATGGCCCGATCTTGCTGCAGGAGGTGGTGGTATCTTCGCCTTCGATAACCGACTCCCTGCTGGATGCTGACATCATTGTGGTAGGTAATTTACTCGCCATATTCAATTTATCATATATGTATACGAGGATCACTGAGCAAGTGGTTATTCTCTTCTGCGATCTTGCAAGAATACAAAGCGTGCCAAATGTTAAATTTCGTAAGCGACCTGGTGTTAGACACTGCCAAGCATAGAAGTGCTTTTTGCAGTAAAATACCATAAAGTAGCAGATTCACAGTTTGTAGCATAGAAAACCATGTAGACAAGCGATTACATAACGCCTTACCTAAAAGTCCAAAATTCTGTATACAATGGGCAAGTCACACTATATTAAGTAATCATGTTTATGTGAATCGGTCATGTAAAGCAGCCGCTGAGGAAGATGACTACTTTTTCATTCTGCATTCAACGTCAAGCAAAGTACCGATTAGATATCATATTGTTATTGTTAATATGATGTCTTCCTTTTTTTCCTTCCTTGCCCCTTTCCTCTTGTTGTGACTGTTGTGACCTTAGTTCTTTTTGTGATAGTTCTGTTTGCTTTTCTTCTTCCAAGTTCCTTCACTTTTCTTTTCACCTTTGGAGTTTTTCTTTTGATCACTCTCTTTGTCTGACGTGCAACGACTTTAGCTTTTCTTTTTGCTTGCCTAGCACCACGTTTTGCTTCCCTAGTGGTCTTTGGTGCTCCTTTTGGTAGCTGTAGTGCCGTATCCTTTGCAGCTCTTGCCGTTTCAGTTGCTGCAGCGGTTGTTTCATCCATTGCACTTGCTGTATCTAATACAACACCGCTTTTCTCCACATCTTTTACTGTATCTCTTATGTCCCGTGTGGTGTCACGAGCCGCCACAGCTGCTTCACGTGTAGCCTCTGCCACTTCTTGGACTGCTCCACTTTCACGAATTGTTTTTACACTCTTTCTGACTGCGCGAGAAGTGTCACGGATCTTCCTTGCAGTTTCTTTCATGTTTTCAGCAACTTGCTCAGGCGTTACTTCTTCAGAAGATGAGGACTTGGCTTTACTCCTAGTAGCCATTACAATATGATATTGTAGCCATTCTATAAAAAGAATACTGTATTTTCTACCTCTAAGACCCTTCTTTTTTTAAATACTGGAAGTTGTTTGGTTAATTTTTAGAACGAGTATCTAATATCTTCCCCATCATATTCTAATCTAGGAAGGCACATACAGTTAACGGGAGAAGTAGACATAATATCAAAAGCATGTAAAGAATGTACAACACATCTTCTTCCTAGATTGCTGAATTAATACATATATGTCCTTTCTCAGGAAGCCAAGACTCTATAAGTTCTTTAAATGCCGTGCCGCGCAGGCGTTCTGAATTCTTCGTGTCAAATCTTGGTCATGGTGTCTTCCTACAATGCACTTGGAGATGTTACCCTAAGATGAATACTGAAATTTGATATTTCATCCACCTTTTCGCCATTTTTGCAGAGTATCTTGTTGAGGTTTTCTATTTTGTTATGAAGTGCATTAGCTCCTATCTACAGTAGATACATTATGCCGCCTGAAACAAGCGTAACAAATTCCACATCTGCAAGCTCTTTCGCCCTTGCTACGACTGCATTGAGCCACAGGCTGTCTATACCCTGGCTCCATATCGTGACTTTTTTATAGTTTCGCTGCATTCCATGGAAAAAACCGATACAATCTTCAACTGTGCTGTTGGGATATTTCTGGCCCATTTCTTCAACCACCGTCTTGGCCTCCGCTGGCAAATACAGGATTGTAAGCGTTGGAAAAGGGATTGCAGCCGAGCTTGACGAAGAGGAGTCGTCGTTGTCCAACATTTTACCTCAACTGTGCTGTTGGCGCTTATATCATGATTTCGAAAATAGATAAAATGTAGTTGTAATCTGAAATTGCATGCTACATTATATGTAAGCATTTGCTAATTTGATTTGATCACTAAGAAGTTGAAGAAGTCAACATTAAAAATTTTATTCAATTATCAATATAGATGATCGGCTCAATTGCAATTGCATTGATTTCTCTTATTCAGCAAACCGACCGCTCTCTCGTAATCTATATTTTGAGCCACTTTTCGATTTTATGTTGAGAATAATAGTAGTGATACCTCTCTATCGATATTCGGTCCAGGAGATTGCTGATTGATCCTTATACAGTCACAACAAGATCATCAGTCGGTTACCCTGTAACTAGTAATAATGCTGCTGCCAAATTTCTGAACTAATTCGAAAATTCCTTCATTGTAGGCAATATACACACTATTTTCTCACGTGGTAGAATGCGTTGTATGTCTGACGATTACTTATGTCAAACACACCAGCTTTATGGAAATCATAATTACATTATGATGAAAGTCAATTCTTCGCCCTGCATAACTCTGTTTATTGTGCAAGGATTTATGCATAAATTGAGCGTGGTAATGCATATTTGAGAAAAGGTCTTGATCTTTCTTAAATTGTAATTTGGATCGATCTTATTATCTTTCTACCAATTTCATTTTGAAAATCTCTTTCAGATATTGTGATGATTATGCAGCAGCAACCATATGAGCTGATTTAAGCTACAAGAAAAGAACAAGTATATTATGATTAAGTAGATGTGTGTGGATGATGGATACGATTATCCATATTATTGCTCTATCTCTAAATGATGACGTACTTTTCCATGCTTCATCCAGTGGTCCGTACAGATCCATTTGTCACAATTGATACATAATATGCAAGCCCATCTCTTATTACATTCGCAACAAATATCATTTGAATGATCAACAAATACTGTTGTGCTCTGGTCTAGAGATCTTATCTTTATGTCTTCTTCCTCCTCTTGTAGAGTAAGGCCATTAAGATTAGTGAGGTCTTCTATCGTTATGTCATCCTTAATTTGCATAAACCAATCCAAAATTAAGTGCCTAAGAGTGTCATCATTCTCTTTGCGTTGGGCATAATCAAAATTTGGATAATCTCCATAATCCAGAGGATTCCTCCTTCTATGTTCAAGGTATTGGTCCAAAATGATATCAAGAGTTTCTCTATCGGTTAATGCTTTGTAAATATCATGTATAGATTCGACTGGTACTCTGGGCTGTTTCAAGCTCCAAAGTTTGACACTCAGCCTTTTGCTTGAGGCTGTAGAGGACCCACACTCATATTTACTGATAATATCTATCCATTTATTTTTTTCAAAATCGATTTTGTAAGTATAATCACTTATCTGATACGTTAGCATGTGAGCGTAAGATAGCGCATTATAAATTGTTTCGATACATATGCCATCACTAACTAGGTCGCTATCATCAGTTTCTGAAGATTCACGATAGGGACATTTAAAGCGATTATGTACTGGACATGGGTAATTGATCATTGTTAGTGGTTGCTGTTGTTTTTGTTTTCTAGTTATCTTTGCATCTTCTTTTTCCTTTTTCTGTTTATTGGGTCCAGATATTGTTCGAGTTCTTTCACTACTATTGTGAAATTGTTTTCGAGTGAGACTAGTAGTATTAGTGTTGCCAGAGGAGGATGGTGATGATGAGTATGTTACTGTTACTCCTGCGTCTCTTGACAATAATTCCTGTTCTCTCAATTCGCGGAGTATCTTTCGTAGGCCCAATCCAGAATGTATATCTTGATCCTTGTCATCTTCAAGTATGCACTTTTTACAATACCTTTCTCCAAGCTGCGGGTTTCTTGAATAGTGAAGGTAGTCATCGTAATCATTCATCCACTTATTGTACTGTTCATCTTTGTCTCTGTGGCCATTTCCATTTTCCAAGCTTAGTGCAAGGGAAGGTAGTCTATAAAGCCATTTGGGATACACTTGATGGCTTTTTCATATCCTCCCTTGTTTGAAATTGACTGCCATTGTTTAACAGAAACTATTTTTTTGCCTCTCCAAAATGGTAGTCCTCCACTTTCTTTAGTGGCGTACTCGCTCTCATCTAATTTCTTATTTAGCTCTTCTATTCTCTTTTGTATTATTCTGCTAGCAGTACGTCCTTTCATTTGCCTCTAAAATCCTCTTTAGTTTCTGTTCTGCAGTTTGTAAGCCCATGACTATCGGGCCTTTCTCAAGCAGACGAAATCTAGTTTCTTCTGCAATCATAATCATACGATACGCCATAAGTCTC
>DASTUU010000271.1:0-2033 GCA_035759485.1 Nitrososphaeraceae archaeon | reverse complement strand
TTAATCCCAACCTTTTAGCGAGCGAGTCTAATGTGCCACCCCGTGGTAGCAGAATACGAACACAAAATTGGGCCTGAAGGCCAGTTCTCTCATAATGTGAGGCTATTTCCTCTACGGTTTGGTAAATATGGCCGATTTCTCGAACCTCAAATGTCTTTATAGCAGGAAAATCGGCATAAAATGATATACCATAGGATGCCATCTTTAACTTGTAATATGTTAGCTACTCGGATAAATTCCTTCGCCAAATATGACTAGAAACTTTGGCTCCTCCTAAACCTAAAAGTATAGCTGGCTACACAGGCTTTGAGGAAATGCCCGGATTGTCAAAGTGAAAATAGAGATGATGCTAAATACATGACAGTTGTGGCCACAAGTTTAGGTGATAACTTATAAAATATGAAATTTTTATCTTCCCATATGAAAAAGAGAGATGGAGAATCCCTGAGGGAAAGGTCTGCTACATGTAAGACTTGTGGATTGACAGCACATAATCAACACGAACTCGACGATCATATTAGTTATGCCCATAGAGTTAGAGGCATAGAGATCCCTCTAACTCTGGTTCTATAAAGAAGTCTGCAGAACAGAAGAAGAAGGGCCCATTTCCATAGCGGCCCTGAATTGCTTATAACAAGATATTCCCCATAAAGCCCACTCTGCACAGCCTATCTCTAGTTGCATATATCATCATTGAATATTGGATTGTGTGCAGTCCGTGTAATATTTCTAAATATGGTTCCTCGCCTGCTTGCCTTTTTATGGCCTCTTTGATCTACAAAATCCCCAAGCAGAGCGAAATATACCCACGGTACTAATAAGGTTGTGGTCCCATAATGTTTAGGACTTTTCATGCAAGCATCACCTTCGTGCGCCGAACCGTCTTCACATATCCAAGAAGTAAATGTGCCGGAGGCGGGATTCGAGCCCGCGACCTTTCGATTATGAGTCGAACGCTCCAGCCAGGCTGAGCTACCCCGGCACCCGAAGCTCTGGCAGCGTTCAGCCAACAAAACCTTTTTCGGAACATAATATAAACTACTCAAACTTTAGTCTAACATAATATTTGAGCAGGCCTTGCCTCTTCGATAAAATGTTCTCATTATACAACAAGATTATACAGTATGAAACGGAGATTGGATATCAACAATCGATATAAGATATTGTAGCGGAACCATGATTGGGATTAATTTATCAACATCGATTTCATACTATAGCCAGATTCTAACTATACTGGCTACTTGTCAGTGATGAATCTAGTGGGCCTACCCAAATATGATTTTGAACTGATCATTAGTTTTTCTTGGAAAGCTGGTTAGAAGTCTATAACTATTACACAATCTGCATTATCATCTGCTTACCAGACGTCCTAATGGATACATAACACACAAAGACATACTTGGTATACTTTACTAAAATGGAAATACCCTACTGACAAGGTCCATGTGACGAAATATGCATTGACAACATTATATAGACCTGAAATGAAAAAATAGTGGATAGAGTTGTATTTATTCCTCTTCTTCCTCCTCTTCCCCTTCTTCCTCTCCAGGTGTAAGCTGCTGAGTTATTTTGAGTAATTCAACATCTGCAGTGTCTAGCTGTTGAAGTGCTTTTGCAGTGTCATTATTTCTTAAGACATCGCGTGTACTATCGATACTGTCTTGAAGCGGCTTGAACTGTTGCATAACTGCTTTCATATTTTGCTCTCCCTGGTCATTGGCAAGTCCAAACAATTCGTTATCAACAGAATTTACTGCATCATACGCTGCAGTAGTGTCATTAGTCTGCAGTGATTCGCGAGCTGTATTTAGATTATCTGTTACTGGGCCAAAATCTGCTTGCGTAAGATTACCCATTGCGGCTCTTGTTGTTGTTGCTGCTCCTCCTCCTTGTGTTTGGTTACCTGCAGTTTGATTAGTCGTGGTAGTAGCGTTCTGTGCTGCTGCTTCTTGTTGCAATAGTGGTGGTAATAGTATTTGCGTTGCTGTCATTGTTGTTGCAAGAACGGTTGCTACTACCACTATAGCAAT
>DASTUU010000270.1:0-3192 GCA_035759485.1 Nitrososphaeraceae archaeon | reverse complement strand
ACGATAACTTCTAATCCTGGGTCAACCATTTTTTCTAAGATAACCCCCTTAGTGTGATATTTAGATGACAACCTCTCAAGCATATCGTTAACCGCTTCAAGTACTTCCTCCTCTGTTTTCAGACCAACTCTAACCCCTTTGACGTCAGTCTTGTGTAAAATGTCTGGCGATACGATCTTTGCAACTATAGGAAAGCCTAATTGCTTTGCTTTATCCTGTGCCTCCTGACCATTTCTGACTAGAGCATATGGAGGTACTTTGATTCCATATTCTGTCAGAATTGCCTTTGCGGATTCTTCAGTTATGACATTGGTATTATTTTTCTTGGCCTCATCATACATCTTTCCGACTTTACCTGTTTGAGACATAAAGGTATGAAAAAAGTTTGTTTGCCTTCTAATTAACTTTACGTAGTTGTTTTGTCTGTGACAATGAAAAAAGATATTGAATCTACAATATATTAATTAATTATTTGCTCTAGACTTAATCTATCGTGATAACGACAATTTTCCTTTTAAGCTAAATGGTAAACCTCTGTTCCTGCTATCAAACTACATGTTGTGCCCAAAATTATCAAAAGAAGCACACTACTTAGCTTCCCTATGGCAAAGTCGAAAAAGATTGTAATGTCCAATTACACTAATGGGCATTACATCATAGGGCCTATTGAAGCCAGTCATATTGAGTTCCTATTTATATGCAATGATGATTACTGCGGCACCCATCAATCCTGTTTTAAACTTGACTTTTGAAAATCGTTTGCTTAGCAATAAATGTAGCTCAGAATTTCTAGGCCACTTCTTATATGTCCCGTGTATAGTCTTAAATTTCAACCCGCCCTGACCTGCAACAAAAAAAGCTATAATGGTCAGGACGTACTTCAAATAAAAAGAAACAAAGGATCTCAGAAACTTGTTGTCGGGTTTTCCTAGGTCAACAACAACTAATAATCCTCCTTTCTTAAGCACACGATATATCTCTGCTATTGCCGATTCAAGTTCTATCGCATCACGCAATGAGTAACCACACAATACTACATCAAATATTTGCTCCCTGAAAGGCATATACTCAAAAACACCCGACGACAAATTTTGGTTTGACAAATATGACAAGAAATTTCTAGTTCCTGAAAGCATCATCAAAAGTGGATCGTATAGAATAATCTCTAAGTGTTGGTCTGTCACCTCAGAGGCGATTCTCGACATGTTTCCAAAACCAGAGCCGGCATCAAGTATTGTGTTTCCTGGATGAACATGCCCTTTAATTCCCTCCCATCGATATTTATCAGCCTTTCCCATAGAGATTGCCATATTCACCCTGTCATAAACAGGAATAACAGAACGAAGAACTCCAGCCACCTCCTTCCAATATTGATACCCCAAGCCGAACAAATTGGCTAAATCACTACTGTTTACCGGAATCTATTATGAATTTCCTGCTCATGTATGTTCTTATTCTATTCAGTGGGGTTCGTTGCTCGTGTGATACTTATGTGACCCCTCATAGCTGAATCCGTGTCCCTATATATTCTTCTTACCTTTATATTCTGCTCAACAGATTTTAATGCAGGAGTCTTTTATATTACAGACAGAAATAACCGAAGTTGTTCTTAACACACTGGCCAACAAGAGACTTGCACAGGAATAAGAAAATTGCCATATATGCTATAATTGGAGTTGTAGCCTGTAGTGTATATATCGTTTGAGGGAAATTCGATGAGATTACTTTTGCTCTAGTACATTTATCCCTGGCATTTCGTCGCCTGCTAGGAATCTTAGCGTTGCTCCCCCTCCGGTAGAGACATGGCTTACCTCGCTCTCTGTAACCCCAGCTCGTTTCATTGCTTCTAGTGTATCTCCTCCTCCGATTAAAGTTTTAGAACCACGCCAAAACGCTAGAGCCATACTCTTGGCCACGTTTATTGTTCCATTTGAGAATGCCCCAATCTCAAAAAGGCCCATAGGACCATTCCAAAAAACTGTTCCACCTCCATTTCCACCTATCTCCAGAGAGTAGCGGTGTACTGTGTCATTGCCTATATCGAATCCTGCCATCCCATCGGGGATATCATTTTTTACCATTGTCGTAAAATTATCATCTTTCGAAGATGCGACTAGGTGATCTACGGGTAGCAGGATTTTGGGACCAAATTCTGAAAGTGCTTTTGTTACCCAAGGTAGATGATCATAATCTACAATGGAGTTTCCAACTTTTACTCCTTTTGCCTTCAGAAAAGTATATGCGGCTCCACCACCTATCAGCAGCCTGTCGGCTTTAGGAAGTAAATTTTCAAGGGCCCCTATCTTGTCTTTAATTTTTATTCCTCCTATTACTAAGGAAAAGGGTTTGGCTGGTTTTTCCTTTATCATGGAAAGGTACTCAATCTCTTTGCTTAAGTTTAAACCTGCAAGCCTGGTCTCGAATAACCCCGCTGCTCCGTAGGTTGAAGAGTGTTTTCTGTGAGAGGTACTGAAAGCGTCGTTGACATAAATATCTGCCAGTGAGGCCAGGGATTTGCAGAAGTGTTGTTCGTTAGTTTCCTCTTCTTTATAGAACCTAAGATTTTCAAGTAACAAAACATCTCCTGGTTGCATCTCTGATGTGACATTCTCTACCTTGTCTCCAATACAGTCGTCTACGAATCTAACTTTTGACCTGGCTAGTATTTCAGACAACCTGTTGGTCACGGGGGCGAGAGAATATTGGGGTGCGGGTGCATCTGGTCTGCCGAGGTGCGATGCGAGCAACACCTTGGCTCCCCGCTTAATCAGATATTCGATAGTGGGAATTGTCATGCGGATTCGGTAGTCTTCTCCTACTGAGCCATTTTCTATTTTCACATTGAAATCAACTCGGACAAAAACTCTTTTATTTTTAAATTTAGAATCCTCAAGATCGGATATTATTCTGAGCACCATAATTTTTTCTCTTCATACGGTTATGTTCTTTTATCGAATAAATCTTATGATATTAATGGTACGGCTTTAAAGACGCGGTTTTGTTTGTTCTTGTGGGTAAAATAATGGTTGGATATCGCGGTGTCTCGAAAATCCAGTTCTACATCCATCGACCTATCTTTTCTAAGCCGCTGCCACTAATTAATCCTCTTCTTTTTGATCTGTATGCTTCAGAGGAGTTATTCGTACCCACATCGGACAACCAACTTTGCTAGAGGCTACTTTCAGAGCCTCC
>DASTUU010000269.1:0-3638 GCA_035759485.1 Nitrososphaeraceae archaeon | reverse complement strand
CAGACGCAAAGCACGCATCTTGCCCAGCCATCTCACACTATCAACAAGCAGCGTAAGATTTCCTGCTTCTTCAATATCCATTTCAGGTACTCTGTCCAAAATAGCGGCAACTAATGGATAATTCGTTTTTAGTTCATCGATAACTTCCTCTGTTTCTTCATCAAATTTCGGCTCCTCAGTAGTCATATCGACGCTTCCTTCACGATATTATTTATGCTTTACTGATTACAGTGTACCAATATATCACATCATGATGTAAAAAAGATGCATAGTGGCAGGAAAGAAACACAGTACGACGACAATTATTAATTATCTAGATTAATTCATTTGGCCGCTCTTACGGGGGAGAATATTTTCACGTACGTACAGCAAGGCAGTTTAACTGACTTTCACAAAAAAGAATCATCAAAAACCTGCGTACTATTGTCTTTTACTTCTGCTCTACACTTTTTGCTTCCACCGATACCTATTCTCACTACCACTTCTTTTCAACTTACTTTCAGATCTCCGCCATGCAGAGGATGTAGCTCGGTCATACTCCCTGTTTCTTCGCCTGTCTCTTTGTCTCTGATAACATCCTCTCTGAACAGCGTTCTATTACTGTGTCCTCATTGTATGGGTGGCTGGTGGTGAGCATAAAACAAAGTCTAAGCTTTAAAGATTGATTCTTGAACATAATTCGAGAAAATGCTATCACATTATTCATACTAATATGGGAAAATAAAGCCAATCGGAATACCAACTGAAAGACAGGATGAACCACATACAAAGGTAATACCATGTTCAAGATCATCGTGAGTGCTTGAAACTTTCCTCTACCTATGATGATATGACCATATATGCAACTACTTTACTTTTTTTATTTTTTATGTTTACTCATATCGGAGTTAGTCTCCATTTGAAGGGAGACAGAACCTTGAAACTTAGTGGTTTATGGTTCTTCTGTCATTCTTGTGATAGTATAACCTTTAATCTATCTATCAAGTCTGTTGTATTTACAGGCTTGGCTACATAACAGTCTGGTCTTAGATCATTAATAATGTCAGAATTCACGTCTTGAAGGTGAGTCAAATCTGCGGCAGTCAAGAAACATATTTTTAACGTTTTATCTATTTCTCTTAGTTTTTTACATAGTTGAAAGCCATTCGTTCTCGGCATCTTAATATCTAGAATCGCCAAATCATAATGGCCAGGTTTGAATGCAAACAAGGCAGATTCAGCGTCGTTGAATGTATCAACTTTGAAGTCTCCATTTTCCTCCAAGGTCGTCTTTATTGTAATATTAACATCTGGTTCATCGTCGACCATAATAATATTACTTGTTCTCGTCCATGACTTTTCTTCCGATGTCGGTATCTTCATCCTAAATTATCTCAGCACCTTGGGGCTCGGCAGCATCATCTGATGCCGTGCGGGCCTCGTTGTATCCATTAGATGGTTCTTTTTTATAAATAAGAATGATGACAATGTATACAAACTTAGATTCATCAGTTGGTTAATTAGAGGCTGAACTGAAGAATCTAATAACTACTTTTTAAGTTAAAAAAAGATTGAGAGGGTTTTACTGAAATCGCTACCTATCTAAAACCATCTACCTTTCCTTTAATCTAATAGAAATCGTAGTATCATCATATTCTGTTGTAATATCTACCTGGTCTTGTGGCAGTTCAAAAAAGTGTATAAACATTCGATTCCAAAAATATGAGAAATTTTTGCCCAAGTTATGTCTGATTACAATCCAAGTGTTTTTTTGTTGTGTCGTGATAATCCTTGCATCTGTTCCCATCAAGTATTTGCTGACCTTGGAGACAGAATTTAATGCTGATTCTAAATTAAATTCACCGCCAAGAAGACGGAGAGCATTCTTTGGTTCATCCTCCCATTCTTTTACTAAGTCGTCCAAACTCTCCTTGCTAGCGTAGGAAAAAAGTTGATATAGTGCCTTCTTTGGAAATGCAATCCTTTCATTAGAAGCCAAAGGTATAAACCATTCAGTATATGTATCTAATACAGAAGTTATGTATGCGCTTACACTTAATCCCTTGCTTTTAGCATAATCTTCGACTGTCTTGAAGGATTCCTGATCCATCCTTAAGGTTACTACTTTTTCTTTTTTCTTGGGCAACTAGCAGTACTACCTATCACTTGTATACATCGTCATCATTTTTATTTTTTAGTTTCATTCTATTTTATTAATATGATCACTTAATGGATATTAATGTCAGATATTACCAATGATTTCATTTATGCTTTCTACCTGTCGCAGTCTTGTTGGTTACTATTGTACCGGCTACGACAGCACGTGAGCAATAACATGGGACCTATACGAACTTTCATCAGGGTTCCTCTATTGGAGAGGTTAAGGTTTAGCTTTGGTTAGGTTGGCTATTAAGCCTAATGTAGTAGGGAAGAGGATCAAGTTCATACGTACTGACGAGAGCTCAGAGACCGCGGGGAAGCCCTAGACTCAACCAAGTATACTGACTCCATCCATACACTAGTTGAATCTCCTGCGGTTTTACTTGTTTTTTTGCTTGATTTAATTCAATATTTTAGTTTTAGTTGACTACCCGTATTCAGTTTTCAAATATCTCTTTTACTTATTACATGATAGTAATAGAGGATAGATGTATGTGATACTTCTCTTTGGGGAGACAAAAGCATACTAAGGTTTTTCTGCTTTTATAAGGCAATATAATAAAACGTCGTGATCATCTTAATAACTCCGAGATTGGTTAACATACAGAAGAGTTATAGTAGAACATTCATGTGATCGTAGTCTAAATATGAATAAGAAAATTATGTGTTATGAAATGATCGAAAATATTGAAAAGAAAGTATAGGGAATTAAGCTAATCATATCAACCTTGAAGTAATTTAATAGACTGGTCGTATTGCTCTGGTGTTATTTCTCCCTTTGCTAGCCTCATCTTTAACGTTGTTACCGGATCCTCTCCCTGTGGTGGTTGAGCTGCGTATTGAGGTTGTGGTTGAGCTGCGTATTGAGGTTGTGGTTCGGGTTCTTCGGCCTGACTTCCCGCCGCATTCCACGCTCCCCATCTTCTAGAGGTTCTTCTTGCAGTCCTTCTTGCTACTCTTCTAGACGTTCCAAAGAAAGCCATATGTGCTTTTATTTAGTTTGGACCTACAATATTAAGTTTTTACCCTGCTGTAGCGCTCTTCTGTTTTTAGTAAACGGAGCGTGGATACTCGAAATATCGTGACTTTGACCTGATGGAAAATATTACATTGCATATCCTATTCATGCTGGTCGCGACTATGTGAGAGGATACTCGAAAATAATAGTTGGAGAGTCGCATTATTTGGTTGGTGTTGCTTTATGTATTTTCAAGACATGTCGGTAATCGAACGTGTCACCTATCTGGGTAAGTACAATAGTTAGCAAAGTTGAATGAAAATAAATAGGCCCAGAAACAACTACGTAAGAATAAGTGAACTCGATATAACATGTTGCAACACCTAGAGAAAATTTGTGGTAATAGCATAGATTATGACGGTGACGGTCCAGTAGACATAGCAGATTCAGACTGTCACATAGACCTAAGAAAGAATATTTCCCCAACGCTAACTTATATTAGCCTATTATGGAGACAAGTCCTTCAGTACCAGTAAGGGTA
>DASTUU010000268.1:0-2493 GCA_035759485.1 Nitrososphaeraceae archaeon | reverse complement strand
AAGAAGGTTGACATAGTCTTTTCCGGACACCGGGCTTCTGATGGAGAAACAGGACAGACTGGTCCTCAGACGGCTTGGAAGCTGGGTTACACTTTTCTAGGCAACGTTATATCATATAATGTTGATTTTGAGAAAAGAAAGGTAAGAGCGAAGAGGTTTATATCCTTGCAGGGATTCTATGATGTAATAGAAGAAGTCGAAGCCTCGCTGCCCGTTTTTATAAGTGTAGACCCCTCGTATAAGGCAGATTACAATACAGTAACACAAAGGTTGGCTATTATGAAAAACAGGAAAGAAGCTTCTAAGAAATCACAGGAATTCAAAAAGCATTTGCAGGTCCTTAATGCGGAACAACTTGGAGTTGATGTCAAATTCGTTGGTCTTCCGGGCTCACCGACTATTGTCTACAAAGTAGAAAAGATTCCAAAAGCAAAACCCTCCAGGAAAGCATCAGTAGTAAATGGCTTCGATCCAAATCAAATTAGATACGTAGTGAAGAAAATGAACCAGGTCTTAAGCGGGATGATAATCAAATGACCCTAACTCATACACCAAGACCAAATAACTCTACGGGTCAAGATACTGACGTTGACCTTAATTCTCAAGATGCAGGTGAGAGCAAATATTGCCACATTTACGTCGTAATTGAACACGAAGAAGGCAAACCACTACCGGTCAGCTTGGAGATGCTTGGAGAAGCTAGGCGGTTGATGGACAATTTCAATAATAAATATATATCAAATGAAAAAGTCGTAGCAATAGTTTTAGGAAGCGACATTAGGCCGCTATGTGAAGAACTATTATTTTTTGGGGCAGATGCTGTAGTCTATGCAGACAGCCCAGAACTCAAGAACTCAAGAAATCTGATTGATACAAAGGTCATTTCTTCCATTGCAAAGGATAACAGTCTGATAAAAGAAATCAGTCCAGAGTACTCCGATCATTTTCAAAGACCTAGATACATGTTCTTTGCTGCGGATAATATTGGAAGGCAGCTCTCTTCGACTGTTATGGCTGACCTAGAGTCTGGTCTGGCGTCAGACATTAACAAGCTAGTGATAGAGGATCTCGAAATAAAGCACGAACATAAAACCAAAGGCAAGCCAATTGTGTATAAAAAAACCTTAGAAATGTATAGGCCAGACTTTTCAGGATTTCTGTGGACCACCATCTTATGCCTAGACAATAGAAATCCCGCTATACAGAGGGACTATCATCCGCAGGCTTGCAGCATAATCCCCGGGGTATTTAGCCCTATAGACAGGGACGCAAAGAGAAAAGGGGTCATAGTTAATTATACGCCAGATATACCAGAAGAGGATCTGGCAAGAGTAAAGGTTCTGAGCCGACGAGTAATTAAGAGTGCTGTTGACTTTGACAAGTACAGATGCATAGTAAGTCTTGGTCGCGGCATTAAGGATTCGCCAGAAGAAAATGTGAAGCTCATCGAAAGATTGGCCCATACATTGAATGCTGAGATAGGAATATCGCTTCCGATTTCAAAAAAACCTTATACTATAAGTGAAAGTTTGAGCTCCAAATACTTTGTTCCTGAGAGAGTAATTGGAACTAGCGGAAGGAAAGTAAACCCCTTACTTTATGTCGCAATTGGAATTAGTGGAGCTGTCCAACATGTGGCAGGGATGAAAGATTCTGAATTTGTTATTTCCATAAATGTGGACGAGAACGCTCAGATCAAAGATGAATCAGACATTTTCATTAAAGGCAGGATTGAAGAAGTTATTCCAATGCTTATTGAAGAGATAATAGAGCAGCAGGCAAAAATGGTAATGAAGGTTAAGGAGTAAAACGCTTGGAGAAATTCGATGTAGCCGTGGTTGGAGGAGGATCCGCAGGATTAGCGGCCCTTCAACAACTGTCAAATCTGGGTAAACAAGGGGTTCTAATTGAGGCAGGCAAGACTGTCGGATGCAAGAATATCTCCGGTGGAATACTATATTCGAAGAAACCCAAAATTGGTAAGGTTTACAATGTTGAAGATGTATACGGGGAGCAATTCTTTCATTATGCACCAGTTGAAAGATTGATCACAAAATACATCTTGCATGCCACTTCTAAAGATAAGGTGCATTCATTTGATCTGACCGCGGCTCACAAATATGAAGCGAATTTTGGCTATTCTGTTCTCTTGAACCGCTTAAATTCCTGGTTTGCACAGGTAGCCAACGAATCTGCAGAGAAGCAAGGCGGAGGAATAGTAACTGGTGTTCATGTCAGAAATATTATATGGCAAGGTGAAAGAACAATCATCGAAACAGATGAGCTAAAGGAATTCGAAGTGAAGGCAATCATCGCCGCAGATGGAGTAAACTCAGAGGTCGCTGATATGACTGGAGTGAGGCAAAAATTTTCACCTGAGGAACTTTACCAGGGAGTAAAAGTGATAACAAGACTTCCAGAGGACATAATCAATGAGAGATTTAAAATTACATCAGAGGAAGGCACAGCACATCTTTTTGCGGGTGATGTAAC
>DASTUU010000267.1:0-5395 GCA_035759485.1 Nitrososphaeraceae archaeon | reverse complement strand
ATATTCTTGAACCAAGAGAAGGGATTGGTGGACATTGTTTACCAAAGGATACGACGATGTTTCTAAATTCATCTAAATCTATAAAAAGTAAAATTATACAAGCAGCTATACAAGTAGATGCAGAATATAGAATGTATAGAGAGAACAGGGCACTCAAGGCTCCGCGCGTGGGTTAAATACCTCTTGCTAGTATCAAGCTAATTATTGGTATATCGTAGGCTCTGGTTTGATATCACAAACCAATTTATACATAAAAACAAGTTTAAATCTAGTTCCCCGCTGCAATATCCTGAACGGCCGGAGACAAAATTACAAATGTTTGCTTTGAGGGGTATAAATTGAAAGAAGTACGAACGGAGATTGAGTTACACTCATGTGTTTCAGCCGCTTGGAAAATTCTTACTGACTTTTCCTCTTTCCATATCTGGAATCCGGTTATAATACAGATAATCGGTGAAGCTCGTCTCGGCGAGAAATTGAAAATAAGTGTGAGAACAAATAAAGGAAAAAATAGAATTTATAGACCCACCATCACTAAGCTGGAAGAAAATCATGAACTCAGATGGAAAGGAAAATCATTTATTCCAGGCTTTCTGAATGGAGAAAGGATATTTATATTTCAAGAGATCTCTAGAGATTATATTCGTCTTCTACACTCGGAATTATTTTCTGGATTTGGGACTATTATTGCGGGCCGTAGACTTATTGAAGATGTCGAGAGCAGTCTTCAACAAATGAACAATGCATTCAAAAAAAGAGTCGAGCATGCAATATGAGTAGAATCAATAAAAATGATCATAAAGAATCAGCTATGTGGAAAAGCAGCTTGTGGGAAGAGGAGCCGGTGACTAATAGAGTCTAAAGTGTTATCACGCGCGTTGAGCCATTTATAGGCATAATTGTGTGTTCAGCCTGCGCTACGAATTTATTGTTACCTTCAATTAATGTTGGATATGCGTGAACATTTCTTTTTTTAACAAGAATGTCAAGCATCCGACGTGCTTCTATCTCTTCATAGCTATCCAGAATCCATCTTAGTGCGAAAGGCAGAGTTCGAAATTTATTCCAGAGGTAAGTTAGAAACTTGTCTACATTTTGATCCTTGGCGGGTTTCCTAGATATTATGGCAAAAATATTGCGGGTATTGCCCTCATAGACGACTCCCTGGCCGTCATTTACTGTAACAAATGGCTCAATGGCATAAGCTTGGTTGGATGATAAGCCGAAGGAAGGTCCAATTGTCCTGATGTTTGGTATTGACTTTCCTGCATGGATTGTATACTGAGCAAGTGAATGCCCACTAAGATTCTGAATGGGTTTGAAACCCATCTTTGAGATTGTGTTTTCAATAAGGTTGCCGATTTCACTAGCCTTAGTGTTAACCCTAGCTATACGAACTGCTTCATTTAGTGCATTTTCGGCCGACTTTATCAAGGCCTCCTGGCGGGGATCATATGATACAGTAACTGCAGTATCAGCTATGTAGCCTTCAACATGTACGCCTATGTCAACTTTTAGAATATCATTTTCATTTACAGTCGTTTCATCATTTGGTTCGGCTGTGTAGTGCGCCGCGATGTCGTTTAAACTTACATTTACCGGAAAAGCAGGAGTTCCACCACTCTCCTTTATTTCTCGTTCGATTGACTCACAAATCATTAACAAGGTACAACCAACATAATCTTTCTTCCTCGTTTTTTCACGCTGCTCTGATGCTATCTTTCCTGCTTTGAGATAGCATTCAAGGAAATCCATTGAAACCGGTGTGACCCAAGTCTATATAGAGGTATTGTCTTTGGCCAAACAAACTTAAAATTATGTCCCCTGACGATACCTTGTGACGTTAAAGGTGACTCGGGGTCGTTGTCTAGCTTGGTATGATGCCAGCCTTGGGCGCTGGAGGCCGCTGGTTCGAATCCGGCCGACCCCATACAACCTACAAACAAATACATCGCTCTTCAATAGCCATTATTGGCTTACTTAGCTACACCGAGATGTCTTAAGCCAAAGTATACTACGGTTGTGATAAATCATCATATATCATTCACAAATAAAATCGCGAATGCAAAATTCCGCTTTAAATTAGCGGTTGGGGCAAGTTAGGTCTAGCATGTAGCTATATATTGAAAATTGGACAAAAAATCAATTAGTACACCAATATGATAAAAGCAATAGAGGTGGAAGAACATACATATAAACGGCTATTTACTGTCCTAGATGAAATTGCTCATTCTAAAAAATGCGATATAACTATTGATGATGTGATAAACGAACTTATTGATACATATCAAGAGAATAGCTGGACCCATTTTGGGGCCGGAGCCGGCGGAGGCTGATCTGCTATTAGACACTGAAGCTGCCAAAAATATGCCAAAAGTAACAAAGTAAAAGCCAGACTCGATACACAGATCCTATACCTATTAGATATTTAAAGAAGGCATAAGAGAAAAAGAACGAACCTATATGCATGTTGCTAAGATTGTGAAACAACGCAACCAAGTCGCATTAGTTTTCTATGATCAATGCTTGAACATTCTGGAAGAACAATCATTCGCAGACATTTCGTCTTTAAATTTTTTCCTCCAGACTTTGCCGAGAAAACATAACGTAGAAAGAACTCTTTTGGTTATACATGACAAAAAATTAGATAGTTTAGACATGCAAATTGCAGTTACTGAAAACTCGTACTTCATTGGATGATTTTCCATGATAATTGCCACATTGCATCCTAAGCATATCTACATAGTTTTGGATTTCACTCAATCACACGATAGAAACAAATATCGTGAGTGAAAAGTCCATATTATCGCTATGGGTGTGATATCAAAAAAGGGAAGATTATTTCTTGGCAAGAACGGAAACAGACTACCCAAAAACGCACGTCGCTCGAGGAAGCCTCTACAAAAAGATTGGATAACAGGAAAGCGACCGTCATCTCTCAAGTCAGCAAGCAAGACCGCGAAATATAGATTAAGGCCACGCCGTCAACTATCGTAAAATAATATAAGAACCCTCCTCATATGTATTCCTTTCAGAGCTATGCCGATAGCGCATATTTTATTGACGAAATGACCCATGAAATGTGACATTGAAAATCATAAGTTCTATCGACGTAGGTTCTCTTACATTGGCAAAGCGACGGTTTACGATAGACATAAACCAAGAGAAGATTTGTGTGGAAGGACACACGCACAAGAATGTAGCACTAAAGTACCTCATGAAAAGACGACGATCGTTACTTATGACCAAGGATCGTGATAAGGCCGAAAGACTCTATTCCACTCTTCCACAGACTGTTAAAGTTGTGGGTAAACATGTTACACGCAGCTATGCCATAAACTGGGAAAAGGAAGGAACAACTGACTTTCAAGGATCGCGTTTTGTTTTTGCCCTTCAAGAGAATCACAATACCTGATACTTTTGGACTCGGATGACAGTAATGGCATTTGACTGCACTCAAACTTTTCACTACCATAGCGACTCTGAAATCGAGTTGACTGAGCCTACAAAAACAGCACCCTCATGGCGATTCAATGATCTATTAAATGCATTAGCTACGGAATTTGTATTCAAATAGGAGCGATGGCATTTAACAAGGTGACTAAAAGACTAGTTCACTTTGGCCAACAAATTATCAATTCATGTATATTTGACTTGTCATCCTAGATAAACTGACAAATATTCAAAAAGCAAAGTTTTCAATGTAGCACCTTAAAACATATTGTGGAATGGCAGTTCTGCTTCACCATGAAAAAAAAGGGATAAGAGCATTAGCAATAGCAGAGAGTTTTAAGATATCTTGCAAATATGCAGTCCTAGCAGGAGTGGTAATGAGACGTGATTTGATTATAGACGGTGTTGGGATTTCGACATCAACTATAAAAGGCGATGATTCGACTCGAAACATAATTTCGATGTACAAAAAAATGCATCGAAATGACATAAATTGTATATTCCTTGGAGGAATGATAATAAGCATGTTTAATATAATAGACGGAGCAAAGATCCATCAATCCACAGGCCTTCCGGTAATTGCTATAACCTTTAATAGGTCTAGCGGAATAGCGCATACAATTAAGAAGGTCTTTCCAAATGAATGGCAACCAAAGCTTCAGCAGTACCAAAATTTGGGCGAACGACAACCAATCAAACTTCGAACCGGCAAATCAGTATTTGTGCGCCAATGGGGGTTGAGCCTGATAAACTCCATTATTATACTTAATCATTTTACATTACAAGGTTCAATCCCGGAGCCTATTAGGGTTGCCAAACTTATAGCTAGAGCAAGTATAAAAAAGGAAAAGGATGAAACATTTCAATGACACGTGAAAGGCTAATTTGTAGACCATCAAAAATTTGAACCTATCGTTATTACTGGACTCGCAAGAGAAGTGATTAAAAGTCAAAACCCCGTCAACCCAAATTATGCACGTTGCGTCTATCCTGGCTAGCTCAAGCACCTATACAATTTTTGCACTAGTTGCTCCTATTATTTTTGCCTTAATTTTGTATCCTGGTTCGTTTACTCTAACCTGGAATGAAGGCAGGGGGGGTTTTCTGTTTGTTCTTATCTTTATTGTATTTGAGCTACTTAGCACTCCTAAGCTTAGTACGAGCACCAGAAGACTCTACATTGTGTATATTTTGTCTTTGTCTGCTATTTTTTACTTTGCGTCACTAGGATTGTTCGGATTTCAGGAAGTGATAAAATCCTCAGCTAGTGCATATAACGTAGTCCTTCCAGATTCCTGGACATGGATGTGGGATTTCATTGTACTTGCTTTGTTTCTTGCCTCAGCTCTATTCGTTTTATTTGGTAGAAGGTTTTTGAAAGTCGCTCCTGCGGCTATCATATATCTTGCAGGAAGTGCGATTATTCTTTCTCTGGATGCTTTTTTTCCTTATGATAGTCTTGGTCCACTTCAGATAATAGTACCATTCTATTTAGAAATAGACGAAGCTGTGACCAATTGGGTAGACAAACATGTTATCGATCTTGGACCCGGGAATCCTGCTGCCGCTGAAGGTAATTCTCTGGTGCTGACAGGAATAAACGGCCCGTTTGCGTTAAGAGTTTATTGGCCCTCGGCCGGAGTACACAGTTTGATTATTTATTCGATTGTAATGCTCGCATTCCTTCTCAAAATACAAATACCTGTATACAGAAGAGTTGCCTATTTTGTCATTGGCACTTTTGGTACGGCAGCGGTTAATATAGTTCGCATAATATCCTTGACTTTTTTTCCGCTTTTAGTAACAAGCAACATTCAAGAGTGGGAGGGATATCATTCTATAGCTGGAGAGGTCATGTTTTTGCCTTGGCTAATTGTTTATCTTATCACTATCTGGAACATAGAGCACAAAACAAAACTTTATAATACAAATGACAGCAATA
>DASTUU010000266.1:0-8221 GCA_035759485.1 Nitrososphaeraceae archaeon | reverse complement strand
AGGAGTCATAGGCTCCTTATCTCTATATTCTTTTAATGGATCATCCTTTCTTTTGCTCTCTGTTCCAGCAGCGCCTTCCTCGTATTCTCTTTCCTTATCAGACATGGCTATGACAGCACCGAAGGTTATTTACCGATTATGTAAAAATCAAATGGTATAAAATTCTGTGGCTAACCGGCTGCGCCGTCAAAAAAGGAGTATGCAAGCTTGTACCTGACTCGAAAAATCGCTCACCTGTCATTTTTGAGCCTGGCGACAAAAAACCATGAATAAGAATATTTGGGACTATTAGCTTATTTCGTCTCAGAATCTCATCGGTTATCTGAGGAACTTTTGGCAACTCTATCGCTGGAATTCGAATAGCTTGCATCAATAGTGTGATCTGGTTGTTTTTTATTCCACGTATCGTCATCGAATGATTCCCCACTATCACTTGCAGCGGCTTCTGCTGCTGTTCCTTTACTGCTACTGCTACTGTTGTTGATATTAATGCTGGAATCTGGAAGGTCAGTGCCAGCCAAAATCCACTGCTTCTTTTTGAAGAAGATAAATAGACCTATACTTATTGCACCCATCGTAGCCAGAACTATTGCAAAACCTATTGGTAGGTCGAAAAGGTTTTGCAAGTCTAGTCCATTCATCCCATACACGCTTGAGATGAATGTCAATGGCAGTAAGATGGCAGAAAATATTGTCAATGTTTTCATGGTATCGCTCATTTGAAGTGATACATTTGCAATGTATAGCTCTCTTGTGGAGTTAATGGTGTCACGATATGATTCTACCAGCTCTATCAATTGGTTGATATCATCATAAACTATCTTGAGATATTTCACGTCTTCTTTATCTTCTTCAGTATGGGTCAGGAAGTTAATGATATCACGCATACGCCAAAAATGACGTCTTAAAATTATTACTTGTCTTGATAGAGAGTCCAAATATTCAAGCATCCTCTTTGACGGTTTATAGAGTGTTCTTTGTTCAAAATCAGTCACTGAGAGCTCGATTGCGGTAAGCAATTGCTCGTAGGACTCGATCAGAATTGCCAGAATACTGTAGAATAGAGCGTCAATCGATGATTCTGTAACTGTTCTCTTCTTTTGTTCAAACAAAGCCAAAACTTGGGATCGCAGATCAACTTCGTCGGAATGGATCGTAACCAGCCACTCTCTGCCAACAAAAAGATAAACAGCTTCAGTTACAAGACTCCGAGAGTCTTTGAATTTCATGTCAAGCGCAAGCGCAAACTTGTGGTTGTCTATGACTCGTACTTGCGGCTTTTTTGATTTGTTAAGGTACTCTTGTA
Organism: Nitrososphaeraceae archaeon; assembly: GCA_035759485.1. Lineage (GTDB taxonomy): Archaea > Thermoproteota > Nitrososphaeria > Nitrososphaerales > Nitrososphaeraceae > TH5893. The sequence continues at coordinate 6,915 of DASTUU010000266.1, read as the reverse complement.
GTGCCATCTTATCTAGTCCGAAGGACTGTTGTATGCTGGATAGCTCTGCAGCTGTCGGGTTAACTAGGTCTACCCATACATTATAGCCCGCCTTAATATCATTCCTTGAACCGTTTTCTTTCAATTCTCTTTCATTATAGGAGATGATGGTTCGCATGGGCAGCTCGACTATTTATAATGGGTCAACTATTGCTATAAAGGAAATAGTAGAATTATCTATACATATCAATGAGCTATCCTGAATCTTACATGAGAAAAGTGTAAACCTCGCTAAAGCATATTCTGTGTTATGAAGAGAGTATGTTTCAAGCAAGACCCAAAATAATAAGGATAACCGGCTATGCGATGTTCTTTTACTTTTGATATACGTTGTGTATAAATCTTGGAGGTGTTTTTATCAGAAGTTCTAGGCTTCGCATTTCGTATCAGTAAAGTCAGAAGAGGTGAACTGAATTCAGGTAAACTGTCAATCGATGCTACTGCTAGTCCGTTGCTCTATAATAGTCCTTGTGGATATTCGTCATCATCATTATATAATTAAATGCTATGTTGAGCTATACAGTTAATAGTATGGCAGAAACTAATAAGTTCAAGTGTGAGGCTTGTGGTGGATCGTTTAGCACACATGAAGAATTAGAGAACCATTTTGCCAATGCTCATGGTGGAGCAGCAGGAGCACAAGGAACACAGCTAAGACAGAGTGAAGAAATACAGAAACAGCGGGCGGAAGAGTAGAGATAGTAAAAAAGCAGTAGCATCTTTGAAGAGTAACCTCAAAACAAGCTATTGAGACACTATGAGATCGCTTTAAGTTTAGTATCACTAGGTATCAATTATCTGTCTTCTAACATATGGAGGTTTATCACGTATGATAAAGACACTTAGAGCATTCATCGCGATATTCAGAAAGAAGAGCGAGAGGAAGACTAGCATCAGCTAAACAATCGCTAGTAAATAACTTCTAGCGGCTGAGTATAAGGCAAGACTCAAAGTATTATTATTTCTCTCTGACGACTCAAGTTATGCTCCAGGGATTCAGACCCTTTCAACACATATGCACTGTCGGAATTTCTCGCAAAGCATCGTCAGAGCGATGAAGTTCAAAGATTATGATAAGCACCTTAGACATACACACACCATGGTCTATGATTTTCTCTAACTATTAAAGCGAATTTCTGTAGCAAATGTTGAGAGGTCATAATGAGTGATTGATTTAGAGAAGTGAGCAGATGGCAAGACCGTTAAACATTCTGGACATAGTTGTTATTGCTGCCCTCATAATATTGACTGCCATAGCGATATACTTACTGAGACCGCTCATTATAGTCCAAGTCATAATTGGTGTGGGTTATTTGATATTTAGGTGGTATACACATAGAAAAGCTTTGAGATGAGGAGCTTATGATCATCTGCAATAGTTTACTCTTTTTTATTTTAATAGGAAAAGCACGACGACAGCACACAATAAAATATTATCAAATTCTTGACGGTTATAATTGAGCATGTTATTGTTAGCAGTAATAGCAGTAGCATAATACTTCAAATAATAGATTATTTCAATCGCTTGGCCATATTTATCCTGGAATCAATGACTTTTATCTGCTCCTCTATCAGCTTTTTGTATCCTGTCAAAAGATCGGCCTGTTCTTCGTAGGGTACCTTACTGACCATTGTCATCGAGTCTTCAAATACTGTAGATAGGTCGTCCACCATTGTACCAAGTGCCGCAATTTTATAGGAGTCTTGTACTGCAGCCACATAACAAGGGTTAAGAGATTTGTTTAGCTCGTCAAATTTTTCCTTTGCAAAGGCTCCTACCTTGGCGCCAACAGCATCCACAACATCTAAGACCGACTCTTCTACTCTATGAGCCTTGAGCGAAGTTGATTCCTCGTCCTTCTTTGTGAGGCTAGTGGGATCAGAATCTGTTTGTATTTCAATGCCATAGTTATACTCTTTGGTCTTGGCAGGTATAGGAGATTGATCATATATTTTTTCTTTGCAGTGCTAAACGTATCAACCAACATAATTTAACGCTATGATCTGATATATTTTTACTATTGCTTTATATATTTTGAGATCTATGTCAACTGCTGTGCAGGAATTACCTCAATTGAGTCAGATTGTTGCATTATTAATAGTTACATTGCAGCAAGCAGGCGTTCAATCAATTATTGAACCCATCACCAACTCTTTAAATCAATTTGCAACTACCATAGCCCAAGCAGCGCCGAAAATAATAGCTGCTCTGATTTTACTTGGAATAGGTCTTCTAGTCGGTAGAGTTATTGGATGGGTCGTAAGAAAGGTTGCAGAAAAAATGAACCTTGATCGATACTGGAATAGGACCGGTATAGGTGAATCAGTATCAAGGGCAGGATGGAATTTGACACGAATAATTTCAGTTGCGGCAAGGTGGTTTGTCTATTTGTTCTTTATCTCTGCTGCAGTAAATGTGCTTGAATTTGCACAACTTTCTCAAGCTATCAATGATGTGTGGCTATGGATACCAAATGTTGTAGCCTTCATAATAATATTGGTAATAGGTGCAATCATTGCAGACTTTGTTGGAAAGTGGATGCAACGTGAGCTGCCTGCAAGGGGAGTCGTTGGGGGTAAAGCCATAGGGTTAGCCGCCACAGGCATTTTGTATGCCATAGTGTTAGTTGTGGCAACAACACAACTAAAAATAGGTGAAGCCGTACTAAATTCTGTAATCTCTGCGCTGATATGGGGTATGGCAGCCGCCATAGCGATAGGTGTTGGAGTAGGACTGGCATACGCTTTGAGAGAGGCATTTCCTGCTATGATTAGAGGGTCAACACAGATACAACCTACATTGAAGCGTGGACAAAAGGTAACAATAGGTACTGTGACAGGAACTGTACAGGAAGCAGGCTCATTTAGTGTAATATTAAAAGATGACCAGGGCAAGACAATTGTGATACCTAGCAAGAATATATCAGATAAGGAAATAACAATAGAGTCTGGACCGCCACCTGCAACACAAGAGAAAGCAGTGGAAGAAAATAGAGGAGCAGCATCATAATAATAATCATCGCCATCATCCATTGCACACTACATCAACAGCAGGGAGGTTCACAAGGTGAGCCTCCAGGAATCACAGTTTGAATGACATCACATAACTGTTGTAACAGACAGTGGCCATACCGCAATGCAGTAGCACTGCAGAAATGATGGAGAGTATATTGGTCTTAATTTGGTTGAACGTTATACTTGTCAAAGGTTAGAACTCAGTTGGGCTAGATTTTATAGGAGAACAGGTTCACACATGGCGGAGAATATGATGATGCCCCTACGTACATACTTCTATACTATCAGGAGTATTAAGTATTAGATCCACACGATAAGAAGGAGTTTTTGCTGATGCGCTTTAAAGAGCACAACCATACAAATGACTTAATATAATATACCATTTGCAGGGAAAAAACGACGGAGCGTTGATGTACTGAGTTACTCTTTCTTCCCATATTGACAAAAAACTAGGAAAACAATGTTAGTTAGTTAATGGGTAACTAGCTCAACCACATGATCAACCACTGCTATTTTTCCTTGCAAGCTTTGTACACAACTGGAGATGTCTTTTTTCTTCTCGCAGGATAGATCTAACCTCAGATGCAAGTTTTTTATCTTTTACTTTCTTGGCTAGTTCATCGAGGACTTCATAGTGTGTAACCTCTCCACCTTCTGCCAAACACAAGAACTCAAGTGCATCAAGCGTGTCTGGGTTTTCTCCAAGATATGTCTGCATCATTTGCGATGCTTTTTGCGATGTTTCTTCGGCATGTTCTTTAATGCTTTGCTGATCCAGACCTTTTGAATCTGAAAGTCTTTGCATGACTTGTTCAATCCTTTTCTCGTGGTTTCCTGCCTCTTTCTTCATACCCTGAAGTTTACCTCTTACCTCTCTCTTTTCTAAGAGTCCCTTTGTTGATAATTCCTCTACTGCTTTTTGAGCTGCCATCTCCAATCCCAGGATTTCACCTATCTGTTCTTCAAGTTTTTCCTTTTCTACCATGTATCATTTCAAGTAACAATCCACATAGAATAATAAAGAATGCAGAAAATCATAGCTAAAAGAAATTGTAAGTTATATATTACATGCTATGTGGATTTAGTGAGGAATACATCACGGCCTATGACACTTGAGAATGCAGAAGTCTATACATCGGACGGAAGGAGTGTTGGCAGGATAGTCAAAGTCGACTCTAAGTATTTTACATCACGTAAGAGAGGCTTTATTTCAGATGTGGAGTATCGGATTCCGCTTGATACAATCTCGTATATCGAACCGGCGAGAAGTGATAAATTTATTGTGAGGATCAAATTAAATGAAGAGCAACTCAAACATGGCTATGAATTTGTTAGGGGAAATCCCAATTCTGGATTTGTAAGTGGCCGGGCAGAATCAGAACCTAAACTCCCATCTGAAAAACCGATTATCCATTATGAGGCAATAGAACCAATTGAAGAAAATATTTCAATCTCTTCGCCAACCGAAGGATTGCCTCATAAAGTTCAATATAGTTGTGACATGTGTGAAGCAATATTTGACAAAGCAGATAGTCTACAGGAACACCGAGCCAAAGATCACAAAGGGCCAATTGGAATCTGACCGCTGAAGTAGTAAAAGAGATCTTTTCACAGATATGATAGTTCCATCTACAAGAGTTATCGTTTGAAAATTCTCCTCAGATCTATGCAATAAGTGCTGATTGCATATCTTACTGCTAGCAGTAGCTCAATCAAAAAGAATGGCTATTCGAACATATAAGAATGCCAAAAGCTCAATTGCCAGATGTTAGCACGTCTTGATTTTTATGTACTTACCTTTTGGGCTGCCCTCTTCTTAGAGGTTATTTCAAGTATAACATTTGCTTACAGGGGTTTGATGGTTTAGCGTCAGGAGCAGGCTGCAATTCTATGAAACACACTATGCTGTTCAGCGTTATGACATTGCTAAGGTACAAAGCACTTATCAAGCGTCACTGCTTTTTGAAAAAATCAACTTATCAGAGATTGACAGTAATGCATACAATAAAGAAAATTCGGTATGGCTACCGCTATTCTTCTTATTTTTTGATACTTTTATCTACCTTTTTGTCCTAAACCAAACTAAGGCTAGATGGATAATGGCCAAAAAGATAACCGTCCATCGTAAAGGCTACAAAAGAAAGGGCTATACTGCAAGACGAGGAGGCAAGAAGATAAGGGTTAGTGCAGCTGGAGTAAAGCCATCGAAATTTGATATTCATGACCGAGGAAAGCCGGGTCGTGGACGTAAAGTCGTCCCTCCACTCGAGGAAGGTGCATTGGGCGGACCAGGTTTCTTTAATCGTTCAGAGGATGAACAGGAACAAATAGTATTCAATCGCGCTAAAGAGAAAGGTGAAAGAAAGGTGGTGGGTGAACTGCGCGCCTTGCAGGTTTTCTTCAAGACAACCGATCCGCAAAAGTCAAGGCGGGCACTAGAATTGAGCAAAAAAGTCGCAGGTAGCTTCAAAGATAGACAAAAGGTCGACTATCCTGAAGGTTTCGGCAAGAAGAAATAGAAAGAGAGATTCTTAATAATAATGAGTTGGCCCACAGCTCCGGTTTTGCGTATGACAGTTAACATTTTGAATTAAGAACTATGCAGCCCCCCCACAGTCGGGCTGTCTTCTTATTTTCTTGTGCAGTACTTGTACTTCCTCTGTGACTATCTTTGGTCTGAAAGACAAGTTTGCTAGATTCCAATGAAAATTTATCCAATCCTGTCAGACGCCATTATTGATAAGAAGGCTGATACATAAGCTCAACCGACAACATTAAAAATTCTTAATGTGCAGTCTTTGATATATATGGATTCAGGAAGTGAGCATCCTGAACAGATACCAACGGAATTTAATGAAGAACAAACTCTAAGAGCAGTTCGAAAACAAAGTCAAATCCCTGGTGAGCGTAAGGAGAAAACTATCAATGATTTTCCAAAAGCTGCAGCATTAGGACAGATCTTGAAAGATTTGGATTTTCCAGTAGATAAGCGAACAATTGTTACTTTCGTAGAAAAACTGAATACTCCGCAAAGTAGAGAGATCCTTCCCTTCATAGAAAAGCTTGATGAGAGCCGATACGAAAATGTTTCAGAAATTGCAAATGCTATAGGACTAGTGGAATGATAGACCAACTCCATCCCACTTGAATTCAAAGACGCATTGATCATCGTTAAATGGCGTATTCCCTCAAGGAGCAATGCAGAAGTAGCATGGTTTGCAGTATATATCCTATGTTCTAATATCTATAGGAAAACTAATGGCCGCACGTAAATTATCATCATCCCATCTTCAACCTAATCAGATCGTATGCTCGTGCTGCATCCTTGTCACCTAATATTAAGACTATTTCACGGGGAGTAAAGAAGGCACTATGTACTGGAATCTGATGGTTATATAGTATATTTGAGATAAGCGACAGGTGATAGTAAGGGCTTTGTTCATCAGGCCCCAAAGATATGGTGATCTTGGATAGATCCTCTTTTATGTTTCCAACACCACCACTACCAAATTTTTCTATGGCGTTGGCAACCATTTTTCGGATCTCATCCGCGTCTTCTGTCAGCAATGTGAAGTGATTGTCAGTTTGAAATAGGCTATATCGATTTTCTTGCTCAAAGAATTCATCCAAAACATTAGTCAAAACATCATCGTCGTCATTTTCTTCCTGAAAATTTATGTCAATAATGCTGCCAGTCAAGGACTTTTTTACTTTTGTAGCCATTGACGCTTTGATGCTGTCCTGTGACTTGCTCTTGTCTAGAGCATCTACTAATCTCTTAAGTGCAACGACTATTGTATTTTGGTTCACTTTATACTCGATCAACCTTTCAATCTCAGGTTGGATTTTTTCAGCCAGAGC
>DASTUU010000265.1:0-1944 GCA_035759485.1 Nitrososphaeraceae archaeon | reverse complement strand
TCTATTACACAGCTTCTTAGATAAATATAAAAAAATTTTTCTTTCATTAAAGATTTAACATGCATTGTATCAGATATAGCCCATGTTACATTTAGATACTTGAGCCGTTGACTGGCGCATATTGAATATAGACAATTCACCAGAGGGGAAAGGAAAAACATTTATCGAATCCATTGATAGGTTTTGGCTTGCAATGGCATAAAATGTTGCTTAACCTCCCTCAGTCTGGCTGCAGAGCCTTCAACCTTTCTGAGGTCAGAAAAGGAAGAGCTGTCTGTAACTTCATCCATAAATGAAAGTACCTCCTCTCGTGTCACTCCATGCTTTATATCATAATTTATCCCCTTAAGGATATTAGAGATTTTATTGTATTTTTTGTGCTGTCTCTTTTGCCATGAGGAGGCATCATAGGGCAGACCTGTTACAAACTTTAGTACTGTTTTCTTCATATGTTCAACATGCCATTCTCTAAGAGGGTAACTGTTATTGTTTTGCATCATTGAATAATCGCTGTACACATTACACATAACAACTATATAACATGATATGCTGAATGCAGCGTGAAGATCATCCTTTCATACGGAAACATCTGTCGTTTTAATATCAAGTTCTTCCTGGACCTGATATATATTGTAGTATATTTTGCTTCGTCTTTGATTACGAACCTTTACCTCTAATCTGATCATGAATCTTTTCTGTACCATCCAAAGATATCCAGTAAAAGTAGAGATTGTCAAATCTCCTTAAAGGATAGGTTCCATTGGAAACAACACACACACTCTTCTGGGCAATTCTTCACAAAATACCTGTATTACATCAGGTCTCATAGTTGGCTCGCCACCTACCAGGGTAACTACAAATATTTTCTGTTTTTTGAACGGTGCGCTCAAGTCCTGATCCTTATTTAATCTATTAAGCCACTAATAACAATGACTACAGTGCAGATTGCAGACATTAATAATATCGACTGAGCCGTACATCGCTGGTTTTTGATGAATAGCTTTATACCTATGTACTTTTCAAATATGCTAAAATACAGCAGTATCTCTCGGACAATATCAGTTAGACCAAGACCAAATACTAAGTCAACCACACCTAACAAAACTACATGTTATAAATAAAGAATTGGATTAAATGCAGATTTTTCTGGGCTCCAGCAGTAGAACCCGCCAGTGGGGCTCTGGCTATTGGGGGCTGAGGTCTTCCGTTGGTTTTGGAGTCGAATCATCTCACGGTACTATCATGAATCTGACCTTTTTAATTACCTGTATGAAATCTAGTTCTAATTTCGGAATATATAACGATTTAGCGTCGTTACTAATCCTATCCACAAAATTTTATTCCCCTGTTAGTCTTTTAAGCTCAATCCAATTCTTGGGTGGTTCTTTGTGTTGCATACCAGATTCTACAAAAAACATCCTTGTTAACGGACTTTGTATGATATGTTAGTGGACTTGAACCTCATGGAGATTCCAAAGCAAACAGTGTAGCCTTGAGTATACCTCCTAAGTTTTCATATTCTAAATAGGTTGTAGGAGAAGAGGGGGCTAGGGACATATTTTCACTTTTGTGCCTCAAGGAGATAGAAGACATGGAATAAGATTTTTCTCTTATTAGGGTTTGCATATTAAACCATTTGCGGCCGCGAGTTCGATTCCCACTCTTTTTCCATTTTGAGTCCGTCCCCAAACAATCTTTCACTGCAAGAAAAAACGTTAATTATTCCTGGGTTAATCTCTATGAAGCGATGATAAAAAATAGGAAGATATCGTTAAGATTCAATGACATTGAGAAGGCGGTCCATGTGGAATTGGACGCTTCCCATTCACCAAAAACAGTTCAAGCATTACTTGATAATCTGCCGATAAAAGTGAAAGTCTACAGATGGGGCGATGAGCTCTATACTGAGAAAACTCCTATTGGTGCAGACGAAGAAAATGCTAA
>DASTUU010000264.1:0-1884 GCA_035759485.1 Nitrososphaeraceae archaeon | reverse complement strand
ATGTTAACTTGGAGTTCTTCTATCAGCTATGCAATAGCCACCGTTATAATGGTGATACTTGCATTGGAGCTCTTTTCTTGGTACAGGTCAAATAGAAATTTTATACTATTGTTATATGGTGTATCATTTATAATTACTAGTATCAGTATTGTATCCTCGCTTGTTTTTTTCACTACTATATTAGTAGGTATGCCAGCTAAGACGATAAGTCCACCACTGTCAGAACATACATCAGAACAAGAAGAATTTGGTCATGGACCAGAACAAGAAGATTTTGGTCATGGACCAGAACAAGAAGAATTTGGTCATGGACCAGATATCAGAAAATTTGATCCATCTACAATATTAGGTAAAGTACAGGCTGTCTATGTTACATCTCATATCGCGAGCTTTTTGTTGTTGTGGGGTAGCACAGCCATGCTTTTATATACTTATTCTAAAAAGTTAGGTAAAGTCAAATTCTGGACTGTCATCACTATTCCTATAGCATCTTTTCTAAGTATTTTTGTTATTGTAACTCCATTTGTAATGAGTTACGGTAGTGGTAATATAGACACGATTTTCGAAGTAATAGTAGTAGATGCTTTAGGCTATACACTGCCTGCAGTAGTCAGCGGTATTTTATTTGGTCTCCCCTTTTGGATGATAGCAAGGACTCTCAGCTATAGTAGTGCTTTGAAAGATTATATGATTATTGCCGGATCTGGATTTGCTCTTTTTGAACTTGCAATTATCAGTAGTGTGATGCTAGCCTCCTATCCGCCTCTAGGACTTGCTAGCGTATCATTTGTAGGATTATCAACCTATTTGATACTAATGGGCATTTATTCTTCGGCAATTTCTATGTCTGAAGACGTAAAGTTACGTCAGGCAATTAGAAAATCTGCCGTAGATGAATCAAAAGTACTAGTTGGCATGGGATCAGCTCAGATAGAACAGAAAATAGAAAAAAAGGTGATAGAGATGGCGAAAGTCCATGCAGCTAGTATGACAGAGCAGACTGGGGTCCAACTATCCCTTACAGAGCGTGATATGAAACAATATCTATCTACAGTATTAAAAGAAATTAAAGTATTACAAAATGTTGATGAAATCTTAAATAAAGGAAGAGGTATTTTGGAAAGCTCTATAGAGTTTTTGGCTTGTTCAAAATTTGATGGAATGCGATTAGTCTATAATAACTACTTTGACACGTACGAAAAAGTTATGATGAGCAAATATAGAAAAGGAGAACACAAGGGTATAAGATGGGTTACTTCTATTACAGACAAAGATATTGCAGACCTAGTTAGCATATTTCTCAATATAGATGTGCAGATAAGACATGTCAAAAATATGCCGCCAATTGATTTTGCTGTGTCAGATAAAGAAATGATGGCTACAATAGAGAGGATGGAAGGCGGCGAAATAGCTCAGAGTCTATTAGTTAGTAATGAACCGGCCTATGTTAACCACTTTAAATCTATTTTTGAAGAGCTGTGGAAGAATGGGATAGATGCTTCAGATAGAATCAGAGATATTGAAGAAGGAATTGACCAAGCCAATATAGAAATTATTTCAAATCCAAAAGAAGGAATAAGACGTGCTTGGAGTATTGTAAAATCAGCAAAAGAGGAAGTATTGATAATGTTTTCCTCAGCGCGTGCTGTCCGTCGTCAAATAGAGATGGATGGACTGCAATTATTAAAAGAAGCATCGGAGAAGCATAGCGCAAAGATAAGGGTGCTAATTCCTGTAGATGAGGATATTACGCCAACAACAATAAAGGAAGTAAAGTCGAGTTATCCTCAGATTGAAATTAGAAGCATAGACAAGAGTCTACAGACTAGAATTACAATAGTATTAGTTGACAAAAAGGAATGTGTTATTGTAGAATTGAAAGAA
>DASTUU010000263.1:0-1104 GCA_035759485.1 Nitrososphaeraceae archaeon | reverse complement strand
CAGACATGCAAAAGATAATGCTTTTTCAAAGCTTTCAACCTGTCTTTTTTTCTTCCTTAGTGCTTCTCTGATCCCTTCTCTAATCTGCCATACGCCAACTGGCATCACATAATCTGAATGAATTTCTCTTAAAACTAATGCCGCGGCCTTTCTTCTTCTTTTAAAGAGGTGTTCGGCGACACCTAGTCTAGCAGCAAAATATGCTCCTGCTATAGAAGGATAATGATCCAAACCTTTGGCATTCTCAAAGTCTGCACCAATTCCTAAATTTCCTTTGTTATCAAACCAAGCTTCTTGCATTTCAAAGCTCCATACATCATCAGGAATTAATATAATGGAATAATAATTACCCAAGTGTGAGTATTCATAAACTTCGAAGAAATCAATTGTAGGATACACGTGTATAGCCTTTGTCAAATTGATAGAAATAATATCGTCTGTAGCAGAGATGCTCCATCGTGTAGGTACCAATATTCTGTTTTTTTGCAAGCCTAACATTCCCATACTAAGAACCCGTTGGATACTGCTAACTTCTACTCCTTTTTGATAAAGATCAACCACAGCTTCAGCTGCATGCAAATCCTTATCGTAATAAACATTTTCTAATCTTTGATCTACTGAAAATGAATTTGTTTTGAAATTCTTTAGAGGTGCAACTGGACCAAATGGAGCAGATTCTGTATCCAGCCCTAACTTCTTTTCTTGCTGTATGTCAGAAATGGGCTTTTTTTCAAATGTGGCTTCACTTTCTGCTGACTTTGACGCCATAGCTAATTCCTGTAAGGAGTCTATGTATTTTCCAGTTGTAGTGTGGACGTTTATGTCTAGTACTCCTCTAACAAGGGACAAACGATAGTTAACAATATCCTCAATACTTTTACCAAGCCACATCTCTGGTTTATCAAGTACGGTGGTATCGCCATGTAAAGGCGGCACCATAGGTCCCACCTTGACTTTAGGATAGCCATATCGTCCTACAAAAACTGAAGGTGGAGTGGCACCAGAAAGTGTTTCTAATGATAATTTGGCAGAATTTGTATTAAGGAACTGAATCCAATTTTGTTCTAGCCTCTTCTTGATTTCATTAGCTGTAGGCACAGCTTA
>DASTUU010000262.1:0-3999 GCA_035759485.1 Nitrososphaeraceae archaeon | reverse complement strand
ATTTCTATTTCAGTGACGATGGAGATTTGCTTGGCTTACGTTTCGACAATTGGAAGTTAGTATTCATGGAACAACGTTGCCAGGGAACCCTGCAGGTATGGGCTGAACCCTTCATCCGCCTTCGGCTCCCAAAGATTTTCAACCTCCGCACTGATCCATACGAATTTGCGGATACCACTTCCAACTCGTATTGGGACTGGGTGATTCACAACGCTTATTTCATCTACTTAGCACAGTATGCTGCGGGGAAGTTTGCCGAAACCTTTAAGGAGTTCCCAGCCATCCAAAAGCCAAACACATTCACCATAAATGATGCCATTGCAAAAATGTCAGAAGCTGCTGGCGCGAGCCATTAAAAAACAAAACCTGTTCAGCAATGTCAGATACAACAGAAATCGATAAAGAGAGAAAAGCACGAAACCCGGAGAATATGATATTTATAGATGGTGGAAGTTTTATGATGGGTTCAGATAAATTTTACCCAGAAGAAAAACCGGTGCATAAAGTTACGGTAGACGGTTTCTGGATAGATAAATACCCTGTGACTAATAAAGCATTTATGGATTTTGTATCGGCAACTAATTATATTACAGTTGCAGAAAGACCATTGAATCCGGCTGAATTTCCCAGTGTCGCAAAAGAGGATCTTGTTCCTGGTTCCATGGTTTTTGAAAAAAGGAGTGAACCTGTAAATTTAAAAAACTATGCCAACTGGTGGCAATGGATGAAAGGCGCCAGCTGGAAGCATCCACAGGGACCTGGCAGCACCATTATTGGATTCGATGATCATCCTGTAGTTCACATCGCTTATGAAGACGCAGAAGCTTATGCGAAATGGGTAGGAAAAGAATTGCCCACAGAAGCAGAATGGGAGTTTGCAGCAAGAGGTGGATTAGATGGAATGGATTTTACCTGGGGGAATGAAGATACACAGCTTACCAAACCCAAAGCCAACACCTGGCAAGGAGAATTCCCTTACCAGAATTTATTAATAGATAAATATGAAGGCACCTCACCTGTTGGTTCATTTGATCCTAACGGCTATGGTTTGTTTGATATGGCAGGTAACGTTTGGGAATGGACATCCGACTGGTATGTCCCTCATTTAGATGAGTCTGCTAAAAAGGTTAAGACTTGCTGCACAACTTCTGTCAATCCTAGAATAATATCACCCGAATCTAGTTATGATCCTAGACAACCACAGTTTAAGATCCCAAGAAAAGTAGTGAAAGGTGGTTCGCATATCTGCGCTCCGAATTATTGTTTACGATACCGGCCTGCGGCTAGACAACCACAGATGATCGATACAGGGATGACTCATATCGGGTTTAGGTGTATTTTCAGGACCACATAATAGTGGCAGAGCTGTAGGAACAAGCAGCACATATACAACTCCAGAAGATATAACATCGGGAAAAAAAGCGCCATTTGACATACTCTTATCATCTTCTAGTGTACCAGTATCAAATATTGATCGTTACGAGCTAATAGTTGTTGGAAATAGATACATGAAACTCTTCAAAGGTTAGCTGGCCAGTACTATGACATGTGAGAAATAGCGGATAGAATTTTAGAAACTGAATTAATCGACTGTAAGGAATGTAATTGTAAATTCCGTTGAATTATATTTTTCAACAATGCTTATTTACTATCACTATCTTAGGCTTTAGATGAAGAACCATTTTGTTTATGCTACAGCACTTTTGACGATAGCGATATTTGTACTTTGCATAGTACTACAACAAACTATCATTCCGGTACGTGCCAGTGTGGAACGATCAGCTCTTGAATCTATTGATCTCCATTTGGAGGAATGCATTAAGATGTTGAAGGCTGGTTATGTCAAGAACGGACTCAGTCATTGTGAGATATCCGAACAGGAGTTAGACTCACTATTAGACAACACAACTGCTAGCTAGAGAAACAAACTCCTCCTTCTATGCAATAAGGAAATCGCAGGAGACTCGACTAGTGTATAGATGGAAAACCCTTGTGTGGCGAAATCAAATAAAGGAGGTAATACTAACGAATTGTAGGCTCTTCTGAAGGTTGTTCTTCAGGAGCTGGTGGTATGGGTCCTTGTGGTTGCCGCTCAGGAGTTGGTGGTATAGGCCCTTCCTGCTGCGGTAATTCTGCGCCAGAGCTACCCACCTGAATCTGATTCTCACTACTATTCATTAATGTGATATTACTCAAATCTGTTTGTGCAAGTACCAGAGAACTTAAAATGCTCGTTCCGCTGGTTATTATCAGTACTGATACCATTATAATAATAATACTTATTTTATTAATCTGCATCGTTAACCCTCACTATCTATAAGTTTCGTTTTTGACACTAAAACCGCAGGAGACTCAACTGATTAACTATGTATTTAATAATTAATTCTTGTTTTCGATATGTCGACATACAGATAAACTAACAACCCTTGTTTGTTCGCTTATTTGTTTGAATACTATTTGTTATTATAGCAGATAAACTTAAAAAACTATTTGGGTATGGTAGGCTAGTGAAAAAAGATTAAGGTCAGAAATAATTGAGAAGTGATTGATTATTGTTAGTTGCATTCCAATCTATAAATTGCAATAAATTATCTGTCCTAATCAATTTATAGTAGTATCAAACAAGCTTCGATAACACAAACGATCTTTGACTCACAACCCAAATGATAAAAAAAACAATAGTAATAGGATTTCTACCTCTGCATGGAGGACCTTGGCTATCTTGGGTTCTTCTATATTGATTACTATGTACGGAGAAACTATGTTATTACCTGCAATTCCTGATATTATTAGAGAATTTAACATTTCGTATAATACTTCGTCATGGATACTTACTGCATATCTTATTGCAGGAGCCGTTATGACACCAATAGGAGGAAAGCTGTCTGATATCTACGGAAGAAAGAAAATGGTATTAATAATAATGGTGATTTATATCATAGGTATTTCTCTTGGAGGATTTTCCTCTGACATTGTGTTTCTGGTTCTTTCAAGAGTTGTTCAGGGAATTGGTATTGCTATGTTCCCAATAGCATTTGGTATTGTGAGGGATCAATTTCCTCCAGAAAAGCTTGCAATAGGTATAGGAACGTTCAGCGCTATGTTTGCAGCTGGATCAGTAGTGGGCTTAGCAATTGGTGGAAGTATAATTCAGAATTTTGGATGGCGTACCACATTTATTTCGATAATACCTCTTTCTATTACACTCTGGTTTATAATCAAAAAATTCATCTATGATATTCAATATCAGTATCCAGCAAAACAATTTTCTACTTTAGAAGAAAATAGCGAATCCATTGATACTGTTGTCACCAATCAACAAAAACAGCAGCAGCCGCCAGCTACTGCTGCTAATATTCAGCCTAACAAAATAAGGAACAATTCTGATAGGAAAGATGCTACTATTAATAGCAATATCAACAGGTCTATCGATATAAAGGGTGTAATAGCGCTTGCTATTACAATAATATCGTTTCTACTTGTTCTTTCTTATCTGGGGACGGGAGTCAGTACAAACTATGACATTGGAAACGAAGAAATAGGAACAGCCGGAGGAGGAAGAGAAGGTGAGGCTAGTTCATCCTACAATACTCCACCACCACAAATTATTATAGGTTTTTTGAGCGCAGGAGCTATTTCGTTGACTTTATTTATAATTATAGAAAAGAGGGCAAGAGCACCGTTAGTTGATTTTAAACTAATAAGTAACAAAATAATCCTTCCTTCCAATATCTTATTGTTAATAAGTTTTCTTTCAATGTTTACAGTTTATCAAACTATACCTATTTTGGTAAGAAGTCCTACAGCAGCGGGAGGCTTCGCAGGAGATCCATTAGCTACTGCAAATGTTCAGCTTCCTTTTATGATTGTATTTCTACTCTTTGCTCCTTTTTCAGGATTTATAATATCTAGGTTAGGAAATATAAAGCCTACATTTATAGGAAGCATAATTGCTGCGGTGGGATTTTTTTGTATATTTATTTTACATTCTTCCTCTCC
>DASTUU010000261.1:0-5567 GCA_035759485.1 Nitrososphaeraceae archaeon | reverse complement strand
ACAATCTAACTACTCCTGTGATGTTTTAATTATAGGTGGCGGCTCTGCTGGCCTTCGAGCTGCAATTGAAGCTCATGATGCTGGTGTGAATGTTCTCATAATTAGTAAAAGCGAGAGAGGTGATCCTCATACAACACTTGCAAGAGGCGGCATCAATGCAGCTCTTGGCACTATGGATCCAGAAGATCACTGGATGATGCATGCAGCTGATACTCTGAAAGAAGGTGAGTTTCTTGCTGACTATGAAAGAGTTGAGGTACTTTGCAAAAATGCACCTGATGCTATAAATGAATTGGTGAATTGGGGTGCCAGATTTCATAGAGAAAAAGATGGTAGGCTGACACAGCGGTTTTTTGGAGCCCACACCTATAGAAGGACTGTATTTTACGAAGATTGGACTGGTCAGGAAATAATACGTGTATTGATGGAGCAGGTAAATCAGCGGAAAATCGAAATAATAGACAATGTCTACATCACAAAATTATTATTAAAATCAGACAGTGTAAAAGAGCAAGAAGAAGTCAAAGGAGCGTTTGGAGTAGACATCGAAAAAAAAGAATTTGTTACATTTGAATGCAAATCTTTAATCCTTGCTGCTGGTGGATATACACGAGTCTATGCAGTCAGTAGTTCTAGAATTTTTGAAAACTATGGAGAAGGTGTAGCTCTGGCATATGAAGCAGGTGTAGATTTAGTAGATATGGAAATGGTACAGTTTCATCCTACTGGAATGGTTTGGCCAGAGAAAGCATTAGGTACTCTAGCTACAGAAGCGATACGAGGTGAAGGAGGTATTCTGTTAAATTCAAAAGGCGAGAGGTTTATGAAAAATTACGATCCTGAAAGGTTGGAGCTAGGACCACGCGATGTGGTGGCTCGTGCTAATTATAATGAAATAATCTCTGGAAGAGGCACGGAACATGGTGGAGTTTGGTTAGACGTAACCCATTTACGAAAGGAAGTAATTCAAGAAAGGCTTACTACTATGTATGAACAATTCCAAAAACTTGATGGAATTGATATATCAAAAGAGAAAATGGAGGTTGCACCCACAGCACATTATTCTATGGGTGGAGTAGTAGTAGATATAAACTGTAGAACAAAGGTTAAGGGTTTATTTGCTGTTGGAGAAGTAATAAGTCAGATTCATGGAGCTAATCGTTTAGGTGGAAATAGCTTGCTAGATACAATGGTCTTTGGAAAAATTGCTGGTGGTGAAGCAGCAAGATTAGCAAAGCAAGGGATAACAGAAAACACAAAGAAAACTGAGGCACCTTCACAGCCAAAATTGAATGTCGATAACCAAAAAAAGGGATTTGATAATAATGATGATTATTATTATGAAGAAATCTTTGTAGTTAAGGAACCAACTAAGTTTCGTAATGAAATACAAGAATTAATGGAACAGAATGCAGGAATAGTAAGAGAACAGACAAAGCTTCAAAAGGGATTGAAAAGAATTTTAGAATTAAAGAACGAGTTTTATTCTAATAAAGACGACATTAATATAAAAGAATTCAGAATTGATGGTAATAATAATTCTGAAAATATTGTTTTGACTTGGCAGGTAAAATCATCACTTATTGCTTGTGAGGCCATAATAAGGGGTGCCTTGATACGACAAGAGAGTAGAGGAGCTCACTATAGATCTGACTTTCCAAAGCTTGATGATGAAAGATGGAACGTAAATATCTATTGCAAGAAGGAAGTAAAGGAAGTATCTGCAGCTGAGGCGGAAATGGTATTGTTCGAACAGAATGTTAAAGAAATCAAAGGACCACTGGCAGATTTTCTTAAGTCACATGTCAAAGCAGCACACCATCGCACATTCGAATAATTAGGCATGTCAACAGTTAATTTACTGAAACATAGGAAATATAATAAAATAAATCAAATTAAATTAAATGAAATGAAAAGAAGTATTTCAAGCAGGTAGTAAATTCTTGCTACAGTGTCGTAATAAAAAACTCACACATATATTATATATCAAACTAGTGATTTATCAAGTTAAATGAATGAATATGAGAACATGCGTACTGCTGATATTATTGCTGAGGCATTAATTGATTGGAATGTAAATGTTATTTTTGGATTACCTGGTGACGGCATTAATGGTTTTATTGAAGCATTAAGGCAAAGACAAAATAAAATCAAATTCATACTAGTAAGGCACGAAGAATCAGCAGCATTTATGGCTTGTGCTTATGCAAAGTATACTGGAAAACTTGGTGCATGCGTTGCTACTTCAGGTCCTGGAGCTATACATCTTTTAAATGGATTGTATGATGCCAAAGCAGATAATACTCCTGTTATTGCTATAACTGGAACCACTTACTCTGATCTAATGAATTCTAGCTATCAGCAGGATGTTAATTTGCTACAACTATATTCAGATGTGGCTGTCTACAATGCTATTATAAACAATCCTGAACAGTCTGAGATGGCTGTAGATATTGCATGTAGAAGTGCACTATCACAGAGAGGAGTAAGCCATTTAACAATTCCAATCGATGTTCAAGAAATGACATTGAAAGGAAGATATTCCAGACACAAAGTTGGCGGACATACATCTGATGTTAATGTTCCTCGTACTGTATCAGAGATAAAATTGATAGAGAAAGCGGCAAATATTTTGAATTCAGGAGAAAGGGTAGTAATATTAGTAGGACAAGGAGCGCTGGGTGCGGGAGATGAAGTAATAGCTGTTGCAGAGAAGTTAGGAGCGCCTATAGTTAAAGCTTTACTGGGTAAAGCAGTAATTCCAGATAGTCATCCAGTAAGTATTGGCGGACTAGGACTTTTGGGAACAGAGCCAGCTAGTGATGCTATGAACGAAGCTGATACATTGCTTATGGTTGGAACATCATTTCCTTACATAGATTACCTGCCAAAACCAGGTCAGGCAAAAGGAATTCAAATAGACATAAAACCAGATAAGATTGGTTTACGATATCCTGTAGAAGTTGGATTAGTAGGTGATTCCAAGCTTACATTAGCTGCTATACTTTCTCTTTTACGACAGAAGGAAAGCTCTAACTTTTTAAAATCCAAACAGCAAGCAATGAAAAATTGGAGGAGCCTAATAAACGAGCAAAGTACTAGAACTGACAAACCTATTAAACCACAGGTTATTGCTGCTGCTGTCTCTGAGGAACTAGAGGATAATGCTATAATATCTGTAGACAGCGGAACAATAACTAGCTGGGCAGCTCGTTATATCAACATCAGAAAAGGTATGAAATTCTCACTATCTGGTACCCTTGCAAGCATGGCATGTGGCTTACCTTATGCAATAGCAGGACAGATTGCTTTTCCAGAAAGGCAGTCAGTAGCTTTTGTTGGAGATGGAGGTTTTACTATGCTTATGGGCGAATTTGCAACAGCAGTTCAATATAATTTGCCAATTAAGGTTGTCATAATAAAAAACAATACACTAGGAATGATTAGATGGGAGCAGATGGCTTTCCTTGGAAATCCTGAATTTGGTGTAGAATTTACGCCAATTGATTATGCAAGATTTGCTGAAATATGTGGAGGTAAAGGTTATTCTATTAAGGAACCTAGTGAGGTACATTCAATTATGCACCAAGCCATGGCTGAGAGAAAAAAACCAACTATAATTGAAGCATATGTAGATCCATTTGATCCACCTATGCCGCCAAAAGTAGAGATGGAATTTGTTAGAAAATTGGCTGAATCATTTGCAAAAGGACAACCATACGCTAAGAGAATTGGTTTGACTTTGTATAGAAACCAGGTTCATGAGAGATTAAGAGGTTTACATCACCATAATCAAATAGACCATCATCATGACCATAATCAGCAAAAGTGAGCTTATACGTACAAGAGCAGCTTGTTGTTGTTGTCATTATCATTTATTGCAATACCTTTAAGATCATCGTAAACCTGTAATAATCTAATCCATAACTTTTCGAACACTTTATACAGTATCCACAGCTGAAATTGTCGATGACATATAGTGCAGAACCAGAATCATACCTTGACAGCATCTTCTCCCACTGGCACCATTATATTCTTAAGAGTGTAGTACTTACATGGATAGCTGAAAATGTACCTTGCTTACAGGAATATATTGTACTTATGCTAGAATGGTGTGTTGACGGCGTGAAAATCTTCTACCTCTGGCCTATGCTGCTTATTGTTGGGTAAGTTCAATTGTAAAGTATAACAATTGAACTATAACTATGTACGATTTGCAAAATTTTTTCTTATAGTAGCTATAGCGGGAAGACCCGACCTTGGTAAATTTGCTTTAAAGTTAGTAGGCTTTCCTCCTTCTCCTCTGTAATTATGCGTTCAAGCCTGATTTTTTGGTAAAATGTTTTATCTAAATGTTGCATGAGTCTTTGCTTTGTTTCATGTATTGGCGTCAGATCTATTCTTGATAGTATTCTCTCCATTGATGCATTTTCGATCATCTACGGGGAAGGCGACTTACTTTCTCTCTTTTAGTCTTCTTGTCCAGTTTGAAAGATTCTGAAGCAACTGTGTCAAAAATTTTTTTGTATTATCGTCGAGCAAATTTCCCTCTGAATCAAACTTGTTACTTGCAAACGTTACTATAACCTCTGGAACATTGACTGGATGCATATTTAAAAATACAAACATTTGACGAAGATGATACTGTGGTCTTGCACCACCTATCATTCCGACTGAGGCACTCATGATAGCAACTGGTTTATCATCAAATGAATTATCACCATATGGCCTTGATGCATAATCAATGGCATTCTTAAGTACTCCAGGTACTGAATAGTTGTATTCAGGAGTTGCAATTAATAGAGCATCTGATTCTCTTATTTGTGTTTTAAACCTCCTCTGCTATTGGCATAATTGCAGGCTTTGGTAGCATAAAGTGGACTACATTCTTTGCTCGCTGATTTACACTACAGGACGAGACAATTACAATTGCAAGAAATCCTTCTTAGAGATACGAGAAATACAACGAATTTATACAAGCACAGTTAGTGTTCCCATTTACTTAGTCCATAAATAATAATCGGTAATAGTACTTGAAATTAGATATAGTAAGGTAACAAATACCAAGTTAGTTAATAACTACTACTAGACTTAATTAAGAGAATGATGAAAATACTAGTGGTGAAAACATGAGTTCAAATTATAATAACAATACTCAATTTTTCCTTAACGTAATAATATGGTTAGGAATATCCTTAGGTATCAGCCTTACTATCTCCCTACTGTTACCATTTCCAATATCATTAGTTGTCATAATAGGAATATTCGTTCTGCTTAACTTCTATATGAGAAGAAGATTGATGCAAAGAACGAGAATGAGTGAAAGAGGAGGAATGTTTAGTTCTGTGTCCTCACCTTTAACAGTTGAAGACGGTTCATCATTGAAATATTATTGTATGAATTGCGGAATACAACACAAAGATATTTCATGTCCTAATTGTGGTTCAAAGATGAAGAAGGTGGGATATTGATGATCAGTATATTTAGACGCTGGAGGCCAAAAGGAAAAATGTTTAGCTTAAGGTGTAATCAATGTGGTTCTGGTTTTCTTTCAAGTTATTACCTGG
>DASTUU010000260.1:0-5488 GCA_035759485.1 Nitrososphaeraceae archaeon | reverse complement strand
TTATTCATCTCTCCAAATTGTGTTTTTTACACTGTAGGTATTCATTTCACCGCAATTTGGACAGGTCTCACTTACGTTAGCAAAGGTACTGGATTTCAGATCATGTTCTTTGTCTATCCTAACTGCTGTTAATCTAAACTCCTTGCCGCAATTCTTGCAACTTGCCATAACGACCATTGTATCGAACTGTGGGCTCCGCTCTCCCTTAAATAGTTTAATGTCATGCCTGAAGTTCGTCTAGACGTTATTATTAGATTTAACGAGACTATATAGATGTGGAATAAATTATACGTAACGATTGTTCCCAAAATGAATATTTGTATAGAGAAGAGAAGAACGTAAAGTTATAAAACACAACGACGCGGGTTTAGTCTCGTTAAATTCATTTGAGTCATTCTCCTGCATCTTCTCCTCCTACTCCTTCTCTTTCTCCTTTTTCTCTTTCAATATCCCGTATTGCATGTCTTGTAAGAAATTCAGCAAACGAGATACGATGCATACTTTTATCTGACTCTTCTTTATAGTATCTCTCTAGAACTTCTAATACCTTTTCTCCACTAATTATAACCGTTTTTTGTTTTGTTTTTGCCATACTTTATGTCAGTTAACTACTTATTCAAGTTATTAACTTATAAAGAGACTGAAGAAGACTGCACGCAGTGGATATTTATCCTGAGCAATCTGATATATTGATAGGGTTTACTTAGGTAATAATGCAGCGCAGTTAGTTTTTACTACTACTAACCTAATCCATCTAATGAGGAATAGATAATTTAACTACCCCCAGCCAAACTAACTAACTAATAGTCATTATGCCATTCTGGAAATATTCAAAAGAAAAAGGAATTGCTCATAGCTATAGTCACAGCTACAAGGATCTTCTTGAGACAATTGACTATTATAATAAATGTAGGTTTTATAAGTTATCTTCTTCTTGTCTTGAAAATTATTCTGGAAGAAAACAAACTAACTAAGTAAATTCTCCTTCTTCTTTTAATCGATATACATCCTCCTCCGATATGAACCATGATCATCTTATAGGATTAAGACATTCGCTATTTTCCTATAACTTTGATTATTAGTTCCTTCAACATCGGTGCACTTGAAAAGAGTTGCGATTGATATTCTGGTAGTTCTCCCTCCATCCAACGATTACCCTCAAAAGAACAATATAATAGAGTCTTATAATAAATAAATGAAATTACAGTCCCCAATAGAAAATCATTTTCATTTGTTGTCACTTTATCCAAGTCACTATCTCTGAAACTTTGTGTAATATATGATATCTCTTCTGGAGTCTCTTGTATTACACGAGCAATCGTATTCCCCTTGTAGTGGAAAAAGGATAATCCTTTTCAATAATTTTTTTACAATGTTATCCACCTCAGCCTCCATGAATAACTAAAACGATAACATTATGATAAGCGTTTACGTAACTAAATGTTTGTTAATGTAACTTAAGTAATACGAAATAGGAAAGATGCTTAATCCTCCGCTGTCATCTCTATCTCACAATTACTGCAATAGGCTGTGGAGTCTGCTATACTCACTAGAGTCCCCTGCTGTTTAACTATATTTCATACTATCCTTCGTGGCATGATCATATTGCTTTAGCTTCCAGACCTGGTTGTTGGTATTTTACATCATTAGCTGAATACTTTGATACAGCAAAAAGGATGTCAGCTTGGGGATTAAATAAAGGTAGTTTTGTACCGCACCATTTTGGCAAGATCTTTGAATGCCATTATTAGTAACAGTAATAGGTGTTAGGAAAGCTTCCAGTTTTTACTATCTACCTGTATCCACTTTTCAAATATTTCTTTGACGTATAACATCACACTAATATAGGATAGACGTATGTGATAAGTCTGGCTCAAAGCATGCCAAGGGTCCCACGTTTTCCCCTTTTTGCTATCCTCTCTTACTTATTGAGTTGAGTCTATCTTCTTGTTTATTTCCGTTATTAGATCACAAGTTAATATTGGTTTTTGAATAAATACATCGTTACTCAAGTTAGAATAGTCTTTCTCTCTAACTTCTTCATGATACATTTCACTTGCTGTCAGAAAACATACCTTGACAGCGGGATCTATTTTCTTTAACTCCTCGTATAGTTCAAAACCATCCATACATGGCATCTTAATATCAATCAGAACAAGAGCATAAAAGTGGGGCTTAAAGCTCCTCAGTGCTGATTTTGGATTATTGAACATATCTACGTCAAATGGTCCATAGACATCGGGTCCTACTTTTAATGTCATAGTAAGATCCTGCTCGTCATCTACTGCCATGATTCTTTTTCTTACTTCGCTTTTTGCTTTGGCTGTACTTTCAATAATCTCATAGCAGTAAGACATACGTACATACCCTGTACACCAAGTCCTCTTAAATATTCGTGCACATTTATCGTAGCTATGCGATGTAAATAACAAAATATATCGTTGTTTGTTTCCTGTTGGTCAATATCTTCACTTTTTGCCTTGTTTTCCTTGATATCTTGCAGTATTTCCCTTTGAGCATTTAAACGGTCCAGTTTATCCTGAACATATTTGATGGCATCTGTCACTATGATACTAGGGTATACAACAACGTAACCTCTACTAAGAACAGGCAATAGAGTTGTACAACGATGTTCCACTATACTCAAATACGAATCCTCACAATTATAGATATGATGGACACGATATCGTCAATATTATCTTCTGTCTTATCAGGACTGAGGGTATATTTAGCAGAAAAAAACATAAAACAAGACCTAGAGGAAGGCACAAGTCCATCTGATAGAATTGTAGCTGCTCCTTTTTGATCAGACCACCATTTTTTGGTGCTTCTAATAGTTAAAGTTATGATCCAATAATATCAGAACTTATTCGAAGATTATTTCTTGTCATGTACCTACTGCCAAAAAAGCTATAAAAGTCCACTAACTCGTGGAATCCACTCTTTATTTTGATACGCATATCATATCAAGTCTGCGGTGTTAAATAGACGTGATGCGATCTATATATATGGCTAAAATAGAGCATCCTGAAAGATATGGCTGGTGGCTGAATGAACTTGATTCTCTTGGTATCAGCACATTGCAGAAAAATGGAATAAACAACAGAAGAGAAGCTAGTGATTTAACAGAAGTTGTTAAGCAAACATTTTACGAAGATTATCTTCAAGCTTATAGTGAAAGTAATCGATAATCAAGAAACTGCCGCTTTTATCCTTTTAATAGGCCCCTAGAATATAGCTTAATACTAATGGGACGATATTTGGTATATGTCATCTAACTTCCAGTCTGTTAATCCAGTTAAAGCCCTACTAGATGGGATTATGGAGCTCCAGCGTATATTAGAAGACATTGAACCTAACATTCGCGATAACCGGGTACGCAGTCGATATGAGAATGTTAGGACCAAGCTTGATGACACAAAATCAGCTATATGGGCCCTTGGTAATGTTTTAGATAGATATAGTAGCGCTAGCTAGGCTATACACAGTACTATGAAGGAATGAAGAGAAAAGATGCCATATTGTTGTAGAACACCTCTACATTTTCTTGATTGTATCAGTCAGCATATGACTCAGAGAAAGATAATAATACCAGATCATATTATGACAGACACATTATCATACTACACCAAGGCTTACACGTTACTGCCCTATAAATAACGCTTAGAATATGTTAATGTTATGAGTACTGAGTTGCTATCTCTTGAACTAGAACACGACTTAGAGCTGGAGGAAGAAAATGATGACCAAGTAATGAAAAATATGGAACAGGAAATAGAGTGTCCACGCTGCCATGACACTATGTCATTAACTTTGGACTTTGACAGGCTACATAATTTTGTCAAGGGTATGACTTATCGCTGGTAATGAATTAAGCAATTAACTATAACTATAGCACATTACACTAATTTTCGGTACATCCATATCGAACCTCATGTTGCTTACTCTTCCTATGATGGATTAAATGTGTGGCATATAATGAGTATATTTGAAGGACATAAGTCAGTTCTTGATCTTGAATATCAGCACAGACCATAAATTCCTAGTCATTAGTCGTCATCATTAATTCTCTGCCTGCTCCTCTTCCCGGTTATCTTCGCCACCTCCATTAGCCTCATCCGCAGCATCCTGTTCTTCGGTATCAGCCTCATCCTGTTCATTAACAGGTGGGGGAGTAACAGTGGCAGGAGGGGTTTCTGAGGCATTTCCTTCGCCAGTAGGCAGGATTCTGTAGAGGCTTCCTAGCCCCTCTGCTCCTCTATCAAATGTGAGAATATACAAATTGCCATCTGGACCGGTCTCTATATCAGTAATTCCCGTAAAGCCTGTCCCAAATGTAACAGATGATATTTCCTCATCATTATTTGCAATTAGATCACTTAGCAAGGGATCATTTTCCAAAGCTATACCGGTTCTATCAGCATTTGGTTCAAAGTAAAAAAGTGTGCCGCTGGTTATATCTCCTACAAAAATCCCATTTTCATAACTGGGCCCAAATGCTGTTGAATTAAAAAATTCAATATCAGTGACTCCTCTTGATTGTGACCAGCTAAAAACAGGATCGGCATATTGTGAACCAGGGAAATTGACTAAACTTGATTCAGATACGCCTGGATTGGCGGCTATTGGACCCATTACTTGCTTCCATCCACTATTAAATCCAGGTTTAACCAGATTAATCTCATCAAAAACATCTTCACCGTTTTCTGCATCCCACAATTGTCTTGACACAGGATCAAATTCAATTCCAAAACTGTTGCGTATACCGTAGGCATAATATTTACTCAGAGGATTAGCTGGGTCACTTGAGAATGGATTATCAGCACTTGGGGATCCATCTGTTGGATTGACCCTAAGTATAACTCCAGTATCGTCAGGAGCCGGACCGTTTTGGATGTTTTGAAGTTGTCCCTCCCTTTGCATTTCCCCTACTATTACGTAAAGCTGGTTATCTGGGCCAATCTTTAGCTTCCCACCTTGATGATTAGTTCCAGGGCCAGCCGGAAGATCTAAAAGTAACTGAGGATTTGTAAGAGATGTACCATCCCATGTATAACTATAAACTCTGTTTCTGACATCACCTTCGGTTGATATCCCCTCAACCTGGCCTCCACTCTCAGTAACATAAAGAAAGACTTTATCGTCCATTACCTCAATTCCTAAAAGTCCACGTTCGTTATTGCTCTCAACTCCTTCTAACTGCAGCACAGGTTGCGGTTGCAATTGACCGTTTGAAATGAGTCTGACACTTCCTTCCTTTTCTAATAGCAATATATTATTCTCATCTAAGAATGCAATACTTGTCGGGGATGATAATCCATCTAAAACTAATTCAGCTGTCAAATTAGGCACACTGATTGAGGGTTGTGCAAGAGCTGGAAAACTAGAACTAATATAAAGAGATAGAATGAGAGACAGAGCTATTATGATGGTGGACATCATGTAGTTGATTTTACTTAGACCATTTCTGTATGTCATAATAGTATCA
>DASTUU010000259.1:0-14683 GCA_035759485.1 Nitrososphaeraceae archaeon | reverse complement strand
GATCACCCCCAAAGTGGAGATGCATATAAGAAGCAAGACAGTTGTAAACTATTAGACCATCCTTTTTATTGAATATACCATTTCCCCTCCTTAGAGCATATGCAAATTTGAGATCTTTGTCGATGTTATGGATTCTAGAATAATGAAATTCGTGACCTCTAATTTTCTTTATATCTCTAAAAAAAGCCCCGCTATTTTCTGCTTCTGTATAATTCAATGTAAGTTTATCATCCATAGATGTATCAGCTTCAATCAAGCCAATCATCTTCTTCTTCTCCCTCTTCCCCTTATGATACACTGTTATAGTCTTAGTCAGATACATCAGACCACCACACTCCGCATAGATTGGCATCCCACGTTCCGCCTCACGCAGTATGGATTTCTTGATATAGTGATTCTGTGCAAGCTCGTCTGCCAAAATTTCAGGGAAGCCTCCTCCCAAAATTATACCTGAGACTGCGTCAGGAAGCTTTTTGTCATTTACAGGGCTGAAGTATACTACTTCAGCATTGTTCAGCTCGAGAGATTCGGCAGTGTCTGGATAATAGAAGTTGAAGGATTCATCCTTTGCGATGGCAATTCTCACAGCTGGTTTGCTGTGCTTCGTTGATGGCAATGACTCAGAGATTTTTCTCGTCACATGAAAACTTCGTAATCCCCTTAGCGAAAGTTCCTTAGAAACTAATCGTGACGTTCGAACGATCTTTCTTTCGATTAATCCACGGGTTTCTAGAACCGGAATTAAACCAAGGTGCCGCTCTCTCAATACAAGATCTTTATTTTTAGTAATTACTCCTAGAATTGGAATATTCATCTTGCTCCTTAGGGCCTCTATAATGGTATTGAGGTGCTTTTGACTTGCGACATTATTTAGAACGATTCCCAATATATCCAGTCTCTTATCAAAATTCAAAAACCCATATGCAAGAGCTGCAACCGAGCCCCCAGCTCTACTTGCATCGATGACTAAGATGATTGGAGCATTGAGAATTCTTGCCACGTGTGCAGTGCTTCCAAAGTCAGATTTTCCAGCGACACCGTCAAATAACCCCATGACGCCTTCTATAACTGCAATATCAGCGTCTGAGGATATTTTACTAAACTCACTTAATACGCCTCTTTCCCCCATCATCCAAATGTCCAAATTATACGATTGTCTCCTGCACACGACCGCATGATATGAGGGGTCGATGAAATCTGGACCTATTTTGAAGGGTTGAACATGAAAACCTTTTCTCTGGAAGTAGTACATGATAGCGGTGGCAACAAGGGTTTTACCTGCGCCGCTAGACACTCCAGCTACGATAAATTTGGGTAGACTAGTTTCGTATTGCTGTTTCAATAGTACGGTAATGGAGGGTTGGCCCATGATAAGAGTCCTTCTGGTAGGCACTTAACTTAGGTCATGACCCCCCTTCGACCAATCTATACTGCTGCTAGATATTTACTAGGTTTGATTTTTGGTTTCCAAAAACGATGCGTATTGAATAGCCCAGCGGGTTTTCAACTTACGTATACTTCCTGAGACGTCCACTACAATTACTGCGGGTCGCAAGAAGGTTAATGATATTAACACTTGATCAAGGCTTTCGGTTCTGCAACTAATTACTATTAGATGGCTGTGCTCTTTCTTCGTTAACTTGATATAAGACGTCTGGTTGAAAATATATCCGAAAAGTTCGGAATTTCTCTCCAAGACCGATTGGAATATGGATCTCTGGTCGCGGTTTAACGACATCCACCCACAATAAATGCCAATATATCGTCTTTTGTACCTTCTATTAAGCATCAGCTAACCTCGGTTTATCTTGTAGTCGTAGCCATGTTTCTAGCTCTTCCCAATAAGTCGGAGGCGATATTTTACAAAACCTCATGATTGATTCAAGGCACTGCGCCGAAGTCATTTCCCATACAGAAGTGGCTCCGCTTGATATGATGAACTGGCAGCCAAATCGTTTGGAAAATATGTAGAGGTCCGTAATATTTCTAAACCATCTACCAACTTTAAACCCCTTTTGATATCGAATATCAGACAGGAGGACCTCTAAGGCAACCATCGATTTGTACTTCCTTTTCATGATAAATGACTTTATTTTATCGAAATCTTTTACAACTATCAAATTTGGTTGAAATGATGACGGACCCAGTCGCTCCAAATTGTTGGCGACTACCAAGTAACGGTAATGAGTAGTTGTTAGAGGCCTTTGTTCAACCCTGTAGATAACATCATTGGTAGCTTGACCTTGGTATGGACACCCTATCACGTCAATGTTTAGAAGCTTAGCCATTTTTTGGACCTTAGGAATATTGGTGTCCTTTATGCATAGGTCTATTCTCTTCAACCTCTAGTCACCCACCTAAATAATCGTAATTGCTGCTAACCTTAAACCGCCTAGCAGGCTTGAACTTTAATCTTATGCTGTCAGTTTCTGATAGCGATATCCTTTTCTGACAGATTCTCTGCTTATCCAATCTCAGGTACAGATTTCCTTTTTCGTCGATAAAAGAGTGCGATGAACTCAAAAGTTGATTCTTTTCAATTGGACTTAAAGACAACAGAATTTTTTTGACCAATCTATTGGCTTCAGCACTTTCGAGATTACCGGCTAAAAGTGAAATCCTATTTCCCCAATGACCTATTAATTCTGTATGCCTAAACCTGTCAGCATCGATGCAAAAAATACCACAGATAGACTCAATGACTTTATTTTTGTCCTCAGTAGCGTGAATTATGATACTAACGTCAGCGGCAGAAAATGAAGGCTTCTCAAAATCCATAAACTCTGGATCTGTTGGCTATTTATTTATCTACGCTCGCATTCAACCGAACTTCACGCGTTTCTGAATCTTGACTAGAAGCTACCTGTTCTAGCGTTACCGCTGTAGATTCAATTGCTGATTGTGGTGTTGATATTAGCTTTGTCTTACGTATTCCTATGTGCCTGAGTGAAGCAACCTTTTTTGTTTCACTTAGCAGATCCGCTCCCATTTTGCCCATGGTAACTTCCTGAACAAATTGGTCTACAGTTAATTGAGGAATTCTTTGAGCAAGCAATCGATGAGTGAGTATCCTAATCTCATGCCTCTTCGAAGAATTGATTCTCTTTTGACTAAAAGCAATCATTACAACTCTAAATGTATAGCCATCAGAGGTAGTATAATCATGAGTATGACTTATCATAGAGCTGCCGCGTCTTACGAGGCTTCTCAAGAATTCCTTAGCGTACTCATGGCCCTTGAAGATTGTGCTTGCTATTCCGTCGCGTATGGTTTGGATCTGGACAAATACCTTTGTTTGATGTTGAGTAGGGTCCTGTCTTAGAATATCATACATAGTATTCTCAATGACCCTTCCCTTGCTAGTTTCAATTGCGGTGATAGGTACGTAGTTAAGAGGTACAGATCCAAATGCAGGGGGCGAATTGACAATCACCCATTGCTTGTCACGCCACTTGTCTCTTACTCTGCCGGCTTTTTTGCCTCCCTTTGCCATACAATTCCAATATTTTTCCAAAATATAAGTTGTACTATGTAGTATGATAGCCGCTCATTGAACGCTCAATCAAGTTAAATCAGACTAGTTTTAGTCTGAGACTAGGACATTCCCTCTAGCTTGCGGCCCAAAGTTGTGCTCTTATTTCTTTATATATAGTGCCACCCTCTTCCCACCGACTATTTTTATGTCTATCTCAATTTTTCCGTCTTGTATGTTAATTATATTGTATGTGGCATCAAACACCCCCTATATCTCCACGAAGAGGCGGTCCCAGCGTAAGCGATTCTTAATGTTCCTAGGTTCCATATCCACGGCCGATGCTTGTGACCACACAAAACCAGGTCAACCTTCGAATCAAGACAGGCTCTTAATGTGTCGCCCGCGTCAGGAATACCGACCACATTAGCGTATCCTGTGTCAGGAATTGCTATTAGATGATGGTGCATTACAACAATCTTTGTTTTCTTTTTTATCCTTTCTAAGGACTTCTTCCATCCAGATGTTTTGTCTGTGTCCTACCTCGCCTTCGTCCCTATCCGGCCTAGCTGTACCTACTACTAGTATGATAAGATTATCAAGCTCGTTAACCTGTTTGGAAAAAGGGAAAAATCTTTTGAAAAGTAAATACCCAGTGTGGCGATGGTCATGGTTCCCAGGAAAAACAATTAACTTAGGACAAGTTAGTCTCTGAACCAAAGTACATGCCTGCTGGAACTGAAATATGAGACCATCATCTGTTAAATCTTGAGGGTGACAAATCGTTAACTTCTTTAATTATTGTGTTAAATGCTTCCTCTTTAAACAGTCCGCCTACGTGCAGATCAGACAGTTGAACGATATTCATATTCAAGCTATGCCCTATAGTTAAATATATTTATAGGAGATTTATACAAACAATAAAAGCCATACAAATTCATGCCGGTATTCATTTACGGATTTCTTGGGGCTTGGATATGAATTATAATTGTAATAATGCACCACTTTGACTGATCCATAGGACTAGGACATCTGCTCTTAACTACTTAAGGTCCATTGTCCAAGAAATAATAGTAGATTCATTATAGGAAATGCGTTTCTCAAACGTGACGTACTACATGGAAATCATTTAACTGATAATAATAGTGGAATGATAAAAGACGACCTACGAACTAGAGAACTGTCGGGCTACTAAAGCCAAGAAAAAATATGCAAGGCAAATGTGTTTCCCGCGTCTCAACTACCGAACCTTTAATTAAAGGGAGAGCAGGATGTCTAAGGCAGAAGCAACTTTGGGCAATCTTAGAAAAGACTATATCTTAGAGAAGTTTGTGATATTACCAGACACTCACGAAAGCAAAACACACTTAGATCCCTTGGACGAAAAATGCCCCTACTGTCCGGGGAATGAATCTATGACAGGACCCGCTCTGATTTCTCTTGTTTCTAAAGACGGGATGCTTCAAAGGTTATCGGATAGCGAGGGGAGTATTATAGAGGATTGGTGTGTCAGGGTATTCCAAAGCCAATCGCCTGCAGTTACTACTGCCTCACAGAATATGTATAGCGACAAGCCCTTGTATAGTGAGCCTGCATATGGTTATCATCAAGTCGTGGTTGCTTCCCCTGAGCACAGACAGGATTTGTCAAAAATATCCGTTGAACAATGGGAAAATATCCTTCTGGTGACTCAAGAACGAGTGAGATGGCTCTATACTCAGAAAAGTGTGACATATGTGTCAATTTATGCCGATTGTGGCGAAGAAGCAGGGACAACCGTTGACCACGCGCATCTAAATATCATTACGTTTTCTAGTATCCCGCCAACAATAGAGCTCGAAGCCGAGGGATCCCATAGGTATGTTAACGAAAACGGCAATTGTCCAGCATGCAATATGATATCTGTAGAGCTTAGCGGTCCACGTCAAATACTTGCTACGGACAGCTTTCTGGCATTTTCTCCCTGGGCATCGACTTATCCATATGAATTTTGGATTTATCCTAAAAGACACACTACGACATTTTCAAAGGTGCCGCAGAAGGAGATAAGCGACCTTGCTCTAATGTTGAGGGCAACTATTGGAGGGATGTCAAAAGGCCTTAAAACACCTCCATATAATCTAGTCTTTCATCTGTCTCCGGAAAAGAAAAACAGCCGTCAAATCCACTGGCACATAGAAGTGTATCCGCAAACAAACAAATGGTCCGGACTTCAAAGGGGATTTGGAATATCTGTAAACACTGTTTCTCCTGAGTACTCAGCAGAAATACTTGGATCAGCTTGTAGAAAAGAGCTTGCAGGTCTTGTGGGTATAACCTAAAAGCTGAGAAAAGCAAACTAGTCAAGCCAGTGGTAAACCAAAATGATAACATTGGAGACGTGGGTTGCTCTGGGCTCGTTAGCTATGGCCGGAATGTTTGTAGCATTGATGTTTTCGTTTTATACGTTCCTCATAGGTCCGGAGGGCAGAGGTCCTGACGTGGCTACGGATCCAAGTGCCCTGCTAATACAAATTATATCTATTTCAGGCGCCCCTTCAATAATATTGGCAGGAACCGTCGTGGGCATATCACGTGGTCCAGTTGAAAGGAATCCAGGTATTGTTCTCGGTATTACCGGTGCCATATTGTTGACTGGAATGCTGTTGCTGATGAGTGCCAAGCTTCCTCATATCGGCCTTCAGTACCGTGCGGCTGGAATCGATTATGTGCCTTTTATTTTTGTTGTAGCGGGAATAGGAGTCATCGGCTGTGGCCTTACCGCTATTAAGAAGAAGGCACGGACAACAAGAAATATGGATCTTTAGTAGAGCTATGCCGCTTTCTCAAATTGAATTGGTTCCTGCCTCATCAGTTCGCCAAGAGTCCTTGAGCTTACAATTGACATGTTATTTTACATTCATATTTTTCCCAGTTTCTTAACGTATTTCTTGTATGCGTCAAGATAGGTTTTCTTATCTCCGATGTCTATGAATCCTGAATCTATTTTGAAACCTCTTACCAGTTTTTCTCGTTCTAGAGCCTTTCTAACTGCGTCATCCATACCGTACGCGGCCGATCTGGGTATGAGCTTCAAGAATGCTGGCTCCATTATATAACACCCGATATTTATTAGTCCCGAAACTTCCGGCTTTTCTGTCCACCTGGAAACTCGATCACCTTTTCCATTCATCTCAATAAAACCGTATTTGAGGTTAGTCTTATATGGTAACAGAGCCATTGAAATGAGCGCATTTGATTTCCTATGCTCATAAATCATTCTCTCAAGGGCAAATTCATATACTGAATCGCCATACACGCACACAAAAGTTTCTTCCAGCATTTTTTCTGCGGTTTTTAATTGTCCTGCTGTTGCGAGGGGACGATCAGCCCTAGCGTATTCAATTTTGATTCCGAACCTTACTCCGTCTTCGAAATAGTCCTCAATACTTCTATGGAGATAACTTACACAAAGAATAATATGGTCTATTCTTAGTCCCTTTGGGCCTTTGCTTGTGCTACTCTTTAGCCAGTCTATGATGTGTTCCAATAGGGGTTTATTGCCCAGGGGCAACATCGGTTTCGGGATGAAAAAAGTATATGGTTGTAATCTGGTGCCTAAGCCACCAGCAAGGATTATTGCTTTCATTTGTTTTACCTGCTTTCGAACATAAGAGGACGTTTAATAAAGATACAGTAGTAATAGTAGTTATTCATACTCCTTAAGTATTATTTTCAACTTATTGAGCACGTCAAAAGGATTATACCCAAATACCATTGTCATTGGTTCTTTTCCAAAGTCTCCAGTGTGATATATAATATCAGCATTGGGATTATTTCTTAACGCCTCTGTAATTCCCCACGATATGCTTCGTCCCTCTTGTGACTTGACACGCTTGGGCTCTTTACTCCGTTGGTAGTCGGACACACTGAATCTCGAACTGCATATAGATTTAATCTGGCAATCAAACCTAATATTCATTGCCGACCTGATCCTCTCGTTAATTGCATGGTAGGCTAGGACAGCATTTGCAGTATGATAAGATGACCCAAATTCAGCATGTGTAGAGGGCCTCGCCCTATTCCCTATCCTCACTATTCGTCCCTTAACTCCTGCAACATCGTCGACCTTTTTAGCTCCTTCTAGAGCAAAAACGATGTTTGATTGGGTTTCCGGTATTAAAAGACCCAAGTTTTCTATGGACTCTATACAATCTATTGCCTCCTGGATCCTCTGTAAAACATTGAGTCGGCACGAGTCGACATAGACAGAGAAAATAGGGTCAGTTATAGGTAATCCTTTCCCTATCTTATACACATTTTGTATAGCCTTATGAATATATTCATTAGCCAATTCGAAAGAATCCCTCAAGGAGAACTTTCGAGCAATGAAGGCTGTTAGAGCTGCCGAAAAGTTACACCCAGACCCATGTATATCCTTGGGTAAAATTCTATTTCTGGAGATTCTGACTGCTTCTCCATCCTGCTGCAATAAATAATCCGTTGATAGTTTGCTATCCGCATGACCACCCTTAATGATAACATTTCTTACTCCTAATGTCTGAATCCTCTTGGCGGCACTCGAAATATCATCATGATTCTTAATCCTTTGACCTGAAATTTTTTCTGCCTCAACTATATTGGGGGTAATAACGTGCGATATTGGCGCTAAAGTAGAGAGCAAACTGGGTATTGCATCTTCTTCCATTAATTTAGCTTTATTCGTGGCATGCATCACTGGATCTAATATAATTGGACATTTGATAGTGCCAAGTGCTTTCGCGGCTGCCTTTATTGCCGAGCTGTTGTGGATCATACCAACTTTGACAGCTGTAGGAGGAATATCCCGAATTATAGATGAAATTTGGCGAGATACCGAATCGGCTTCTACTGGAGTCACATCTCTGATTTCCCGCGTGTTCTGTGCAGTTATTGCTGTTATGACTGTGCAAGCATAAACTCCCAATGCAGAGAATGTCTTCAAGTCTCCCTGTACTCCAGCAGCAGCCGAGGAATCGCTTCCGGCGATTGTTAGTGCTATATGTCTCAATGGGCATGGATCTTTTCTCACGATCTATATCATCTATAAAGTATCTATAAAGTAAACTAAACTCATCGCTTAAACATGTTTATCACGCCCGGATAATCATTTTTGAAATTATTATCTCATTACTAATTTTATGCCACCTCAAACTCTTCTTCAATGTTACGACCGTTCGATTCAGCGTCGGCGTCTAGCCTATACTTTGGCAAAGCTTAACTTGCTGATGCCCAACGACTGCATTGACCAGTCTGCGACCATTTTCTGAATGTTTGTCCACCTTTATTCTAGCCTTTTTGCCAACTTGACTATTGAATAGGAATTCGTCCTGCACATAAACATTAACCTTTTTCCCTATAAAAATAGGATCGACTAGAAGATTAATAGAAGAGCCTCCTTCACTGACTTCAAAGGGAATTTCTTGTCCGATAGTGGGCGTCTTAATTTCAACGTCAATATGAATTCCCAGCATCTTTTCGAGCTCATTTACCGTTGATCCTCCTTTACCAATGATAACTGGAGCAATATCCTTATTGACTCTGATTTGGACTTTGTCCTGTGAAACGATTCTTATATCAGCACTAGGATCAAACCTCCTTATTATATCTCTAACTTTTGATTCTGCCAATCTTCTAATAGCATCTTCAGATTGAATTGACTCAACTAGACCTGAGATGGGGATAACTATGTTTTCTTCACCATATGTATAAATCTCGTATTCTATTTGTCTTGTGTCAAAATCACGCACTTCAATGACGGGCCGAGCTAAATCACTCTCAGTCATGCCAGTTGGAACTCTGATAGTTAAAGAAATTTCGTATACCTTGTTTACAGAGCCATCCTTGACGAAAATTATTGTGTCCAAGATATGGGGTATCATTCCAAGCTCAATTTTTCCAATAAATCTCTGAACAGCATCAAGAGGACTGCTTGCATGTACGACCCCCACCATTCCTACGCCCGCCAATCTCATGTCGGAGAAGACAACAAAATCATTAGTTCTTCTAACCTCGTCAAAAACAGTATAGTCGGGCCTAACCAATAGGAGGATGTCAACTGCTTTCTCAAAACTGCCCTCTAAGGGGCCATACTGGGTTACATCACGGGACACCTGCAAATCTCGGGGAGATTCAAGGGTCTTCACAATTTTTCCCTTCCGAGCGTAAAATTCAGCGATACTGCTTGCGAAAGTACTCTTCCCTGAGCCTGGAGGACCCGCTATTATAATCCCTTCAGCGCTTCGGGAGAGTCTATGCATAAGCTTTTCACTAAGGTCATAGTCGCTCAACGAAAGCTTAACCATGGGTCTCACAATTGTAATTTCAATAGATTCTGAAAAGGGTGGTCGTGTGATAGCGACTCGGAACATTCCAAGCTGCACAACAATTGCACCTTTCCTGCTAATTTCAATCGAGCCCTGATTTAACATCCTAGCACTGTCCACAATTTCATTCGCAATCTCATTCAATCTAGCATGTGACATTTTTTCTTCTGATAGTTGCAATAGCTGAAACTTCCCGGGTTTCCCACTTTTGGCCATAGGAGCTACCCCGTCCTTTAAGTGCACACTCATTGTATTCTCATCAAAGAATTTTTCAAATGTGAGATAAGTGCTCGCCTCCGAGGGCTTCAGTAGCTCAGAATTTACCCCCTGGGCTGACGCTACGAGATATTGAATATAGTCTGCCGTTAGGAGTGTCGCGTCATTTTCTCTAGCAACATCCTTTATAATAGAATCGATACGACCTCTCTTGGCAAGTCTAATATCATTAATGGTAGGTCTTTGTCCTGTGAAATGGAGTAATACTCCTCTGCTTCCGCAAAGTTCTCTTATTTTTCTGATTTCCTCAAGACCATCAATTCCATGTTCCTTATTATCTGATGCCTGTGACTGGAGTTCATCCAAGACAGCAACAGGGATTATAATTTCGCTTCCTTTTCTTATCTCATTGTTAGCAAGCTTTAAACTGATTTGTCTTCCAATCACTATGCTTGTGTCCAGAACGTACCTTTTATTATCCAATCAGATCTATCAGTGCTTCGGACAAATAAAGGATTTTGATGCTAATCCACTGGCGCATTTAAGCCAAATGGAATCTTATGATTAGCATATGCTTGAAGGCATCTATCTAAAAGCGAAACAATCAAAATATGTTTTAATAATACTTCTTACAGGCTTGGACAGAAAATTTTTTGGGGAAATCTGTGACAAGGTCATCTCAGTTGATCCTGCTATTAGGTTTGCAGGTATTGCTGATGAGGACGGTGAACTTTTGGCTTTTTCAGAGAGAAAGGGCCTCACCCCTTTGCTTACTCCAGAAGAGAGGGCTCAGTATGCAATTACAGCTGCCACTAGGCAGTACACACGGCTTCGATGGGAGTCTCATTTAGGAAAGATAAATTATGCTTCATCACATTACTCAAAGCTAATAAGAGCGACAATTCCTATAACTGACAACAACAACAGGTTAGCCTATGTATTACTAATGTCTTTTGATGTTGGCACCGCTGGTTTTCACAACATAATTATGAAGCATGTGATTCCGTTAGTGAACAACTACAGAGAGATTCTCAATGAATCACATCAACTATAGCTAAAATTTGAGTTGTGGAGGATTCTATTGTTTTGCAGATATGCCTCCATCCACAGTAAGCACTACTCCAGTGATCCAGTTTGCATCATTTGAGCAAAGATATGCTACAGCTCCTGCAATATCCTCTACATTACCTATTCTTCGCAATGGAAATGATGATTCAAGCGTCATCCTAGCGTCTTCATCTTCAAGGTACGGCTCGATGCTTTGGGTACGGATCGTAGATGGTGCTATACAATTGCAACGAATTCCGTACTGACCATATTCTACTGCTATACTCTTTGTGAACATTATTACTGCTGCCTTGGTTACTCCGTACACGGAGAGGGGGACACGTGGAATGGCTCGCATTCCCAGCAGTGATGATATATTGACTATATTACCAGCTTTTGATTCCATCATAATTGGCAATACAGACTTAGTCGCTCGCAATGTGCCAATAAGATTAGTCTCAATTAACGGAGTCCACTGATCTTCGCTCATAAGATGGAAAGGTTTTGGCTCATTTATGGCCCCAGCACTATTAATTAAAATATCGATTCTGTCAAAGACGGAAATAGTCTGCTCTATCATATTGACTACATCGGTTTCTTTGGTAACGTCCGCTTTAATCGGAAGCACCCTGCTTTCGTCACCATAATCTCGGGCCAACATTGTTAACCTCGAAAGATCCCTTCCTACTACAACTATCCTCGCTCCTTCATAAAAAAGCCTCTTGGAAATTGCTTTTCCCACTCCTCCTCCAGCTCCTATTACTATGGCCACCGTCTTACTCTCTTTCATCTTTCTAGATCCTCCTCTTAGCGTGAAAAAAGATTTTATTTAGGCTCAAGACCATTACTAAATAACCCTTTTAACCTCGGTGTTACGTCTAACAATATAATTCTATGCTATATAGGGATCCCGATATCTTCGACGTTCAGAACCCAACATCAATAGGAATTATAGGCGGCGGACAGCTTGGCAAGATGATAGCACAGGAAGCAAAACGAATGTCATTCAAGGTCGTAGTTTTGGATCCACTAAGAGATTGTCCCGCATCCACAGTAGTTGACGAGCAGATTGTAGCAGATTTTAGAGATCAAACGGCTATTGAGAATCTTGCATCTAGGTGTAACATATTGACTTACGAAATTGAATTGGCCAATTCGTCAGTTCTCAAAGGATTGGAAATAGGTAAACATGAGATACACCCCTCTGCCAATATTTTACACATTATTCAGGATAAATATAGACAAAAGAATTATCTTAAAAGAAATAATATCCCATTACCACAGTTTGCCCTTATTGATGAGAAGGAAACCTTGAAACGGTTAGCCGACGGGTATGGCTTTCCCCTCCTAGTAAAAGCATGTGAGGACTCCTACGACGGAAGAGGTAATACGCTTATACGTTCTGAAGATGATCTCCTTAAGTGGTACGACCATATTGATGGAAAAAAATACATGGTCGAACGACTCATTGACTTTAGAAAAGAATTATCCGTGATGGTTGCCAGAAGTAAGAACGGTCATATTGAGTCCTTTCCAGTTGTAGAAAATATTCATAATAATAATATCCTAGAAACTACAATCGCCCCTGCCAGAGTCTCAAATCCGATTCGACAAAAGGCCACAAAGATAGCAGAAAGAACGATCTCCGCTCTTGGCGGGTCTGGGATATTTGGAGTAGAGATGTTTCTAACGAATGATGGTCAGATATTAGTAAATGAAGTCTCCCCTAGACCTCATAATTCAGGTCATTACAGCATCGAGGCATGTTCAGTCTCTCAGTTTGAACAGCATCTCCGTGCCATATCAAATCTACCATTGTCTAGGCCCAAGTTACTTTCCCCGGCAGTAATGGTTAATATTCTAGGTTCAGCAGATTGTAATGGCCCCTATAGAATAAAGGGACTCAAAAGATTTTGTTCAATACAGGGAGCGAAGCTACACTTGTATGGAAAAAGGATATCTAAGCCTAACCGAAAGCTAGGTCATATTACTGTCACCGCTGATAGCACCTATATTGCATTACAAAAAGCAAAACAAGCAAGAAAAGCTCTAACATTGGAGAACATGTGATCCTTTTTAAGGGGAGATGGAGATGTCGCAGATTCTTATAGGAGTTGTTATGGGCAGCGACTCGGATTTACCTATAATGAAAGAAGCCGCTGATATTCTACAATATTTCGATGTGAAGCACGAGGTACGAATCCTCTCTGCCCATCGAACAGCTGACTCAATGTTTGAATATGCCAAGTTTGCTAAAAAGCGTGGAATCTTATCGATAATTGCAGGGGCAGGTGGAGCAGCTCACCTACCAGGAATGATTGCAGCAATCACTTCTATTCCCGTAATAGGAGTTCCTATTGAAAGTTCCTCTCTAAATGGACTTGATTCTCTTCTCTCTATAGTTCAGATGCCCCCAGGGGTGCCAGTCGCGACTGTTGCTATCAACGGCGCCAAAAATGCGGGGATACTTGCATGCCAGATCGTGGGTACAAGGCATAGAGAGATCAGTGATAAAGTGAATGAGTATAAGAGAAAACTCAACAGAGAAATCTATTTGAAAGATGTGAAGCTGAGGGGGATAGGTGCACAAAAGTATACCGATCTTCTACATTCAAGAACCTATCATTCCAGGTAACTTGATCGGCTTCCGATATTCCTTCGTCACATTTAATCCCTCATTTGTTGAGACCACCACCCTGTCCAGGTTGCTCCCGGAAGGGGGGGATAGGGATACTTTTTGGCCGGGATCGAGCTTAGAAATGGATTCCGTGGTGGGGCCATAGTCTATGTGCAAATTTGTTAATGGCATTTTTCCAGTATTTGTGAGGACAACGCGAGCATTAACAAATAGCGACTGCTCATCTTTCATTGGATCAACATCTAAAGAATAATTTCTGGTCGGAACGATGGATATTAGAAATAGCCCTACTATTATAGCAGAAAGCGACCCCAAACTAGCCGCCAGTATAACGGTTAACCGCATGAAGCTGAAATAAGTGGTCTATGCTATATCTTTTATTCGGGAAAAGATAGATTCTGAAGTCCAGACGAACTTAAATCGTGCTTAAAAGAATATGTTAATTAGTCGTACATTCAGTAATTATTTGTCTCCCTTCATTTCTGCTCTTGACTTAAAAGTCGGTTTAATTCCGAGCGGCGAATAATCACCAGTGGAACAAGTAAAGCATAATTCGGTCTCCGGCAAGCCGATAGCTTTTGCAAGATTCGATGTGTCATTATAGCCTACGTAATCTGCTCCTATCCGTTCAGATATCTTGAGCGCTATATTGATCTCAGATTTTTCGTTTGTGGCCTCCCTATAGGCTAAAAGCTCATCCTGGGAGGGAAAGTCTATTCCCGCATAGCAGGGGAATCGAATTGGAGGATAGGTAACCAAGAGGCTAACCTTCTTTGCTCCCGCCCCACGTATTATCTCAATTATAGAGGCAGAGCTCGTGCCCCTGACTATGCTGTCATCAATGATAACCACGTTTCTGCCCTCAATTATGTTCAGT
Organism: Nitrososphaeraceae archaeon; assembly: GCA_035759485.1. Lineage (GTDB taxonomy): Archaea > Thermoproteota > Nitrososphaeria > Nitrososphaerales > Nitrososphaeraceae > TH5893. Next base: position 89 of record DASTUU010000259.1, on the reverse strand, counting down.
ATAGGAGTAATACTGCTACTTATCGCCACTCTATTCGCATGATATGGCTCAATAAAGCTCCTCATCGAGCCCCTCTTGCTATACCGGTC